>JBDSXS010000030.1:0-12987 GCA_039926045.1 Ferruginibacter sp. | reverse complement strand
GTGGTGGTGGAAGAGGTGGCCCGGGCGGCGGTAATTTTGGCGGTGGCGGTAGTGATTTTAACGTGGGGCAGGCAAGTGGTATAAGTAAAACAAATTCGGCGGGTATCAATTTCAGCAATGTGTACGCCAAAAAATTGACCCTGTCCGGCAGTTATTTTTTCAATAACAGTAGTAATGCTAATGAGAGCGTGGTAAATACAGAAACATTTGGAGATACCACTAACCAGTTTAGTATAGAAAAAAGTAATTCGGTTACAAAGAATACCAATCATCGTCTCAACTTACGGATTGAATATAAGATAGATTCGGCCAATTCGCTTTTTATCATACCAAGTGTGAGTTTTCAGAAAAATAGTTCTTCTTCATTATCTACTTTGCAATATTATGAAGGCGCCGGCGATTCAATCAGCAACTCCCGAACTAATGGTTCATCAGACAGGCATGGGTATAATATCAGGAACAATATCATGTTCCGCCATTCATTTCCAAAAAGAGGAAGATCACTTTCCCTGGGATTTAATACAACCTGGAATAAAAATGATGGAGAGTCAATAACCGATTCAAAGTACAGGTTTTATAAAAATGGAATTATTACAGATTCACTCCAAAACAGGTTAAGTGATAACAATACCAACGGGTATACTATTGGCGGTAATATTTCATACACCGAGCCAATTGGTAAAAAAGGACAATTACAATTTGAATACAGGCCTTCGGTGCAAAAGAATAAAGCCGATCAGCAGACCTTTTCTTATGACGGGCAGAAATATTCCATGTTCGACACCACATTGTCAAACCGTTTTGATAATACGATCACGACCCATAACGCGGGCATAAGCTATCGCCTGAATCAAAGCAGGGATGAGCAACTTTCTTTTGGTGTTAATTTTCAGACTGCTAAACTGGAAAGTGAGCGGATCTTTCCAACCACAACGTCTGTTGATCAATCATTCACTACGATATTACCTAATGCCATGTGGCGTAAAAAGATATCGACCAATGCCAATATCCGTGTGTTTTACAGGGCATCTACCAATTTTCCTTCAGTTACCCAATTGCAGGACGTAGTAAATCTTAGCAACCCTTTAAGGGTGAGCAGCGGTAATCCCGACCTGGATCAATCATACACACATTTTGTATCAGGCCGTTATTCTTATACTAATTCAAAGACAAGCAGGAGCTTTTTTGCCAACCTGCTTTTACAAACAGCAAGCGACTACATCACAAACGCAACTTATATACCTCAACAAGATTCTGTTATACAACAAAATATAGTATTGAAAGCCAGAACGCAACTAACGAAGCCGGTAAACCTGGATGGGTATAAATCACTGCGTACGTTTTTTACCTATAGTATGCCTTTAAAATTCATAAAGACAACTTTGAATCTAAGTGCAGGTTTCAGTTATTCCAAATTGCCGGGACTTGTAAATTATCAAAAAACCATGACAGACAGTTATGGCTATAATGGGGGTGTTGTGCTGGCCAGTAATATAAGCCAGTATGTAGATTTTAATGTATCGTACAATATTAACCTTAACGAATCAAAAACCAATACCTCCAATAACACCAATAGTAAATACGTTAATCAAGGGATTGGTGTACAGGCTAACCTGTTAAGCAAAAAAGGTTGGTTCCTGCAAAATGACATTTCCGGAAATATATATAGCGGATTATCGGCCGGACTTAATCAAAGCTATTGGTTGTGGAATGCAGCCATCGGTAAAAAATTCTTAAAGAACAATGCAGGAGAGCTTAAATTATCTGTATTTGACCTGTTAAAACAAAATCAAAGCATTACAAGAACGGTTGGTAATGCTGACATTGTAGATGTACAAACTAAGGTGTTACAACAATACTTTATGCTGACGTTCACTTACAGTCTCAAGAATTTTGGTACGGCAGCAACAAGGTCAGGCAATAATAACAATGGCGGCGGCTTTAACAGGGGCGGTATGAGAGAGGGAGGCAACGGGCCATTTTAATTATTTAGGTATATTTAGGCCCGACAAAAATGAAGTGTTTTGAATCAACCGGAATTAGTTCTGTTACTGCAGCAGGGAGATGAGTCGGCTTTTAAGAAGCTGGTGGATGAATGGCAGGATATGGTTTATAACACCGCATTGGGTATTGTACAACAGGCCGATGATGCAGATGACATTACACAGGAAGTTTTTATACAGGTTTACCAATCTGTAAGTTCTTTTAAAGGCGATTCAAAATTTTCAACCTGGCTATACCGCATTACCGTAAGCAAAGCGCTTGACCACGAAAAGAAAAAGAAACGCAAAAAACGCTTTGGTTTTGTACAGCTTTTGTTTGGCGGGGATGAAGAAGAGCAGGTTCATTCGGTGGAATTTGATCACCCGGGTGTGCAGCTTGAAAAAAAAGAAAAGGCCAACGAATTATTTTATGCATTGAAGCAGATACCGGAAAAGCAAAGGATCGCTTTTACGCTGAATAAACTGGAAGGACAGAGCTACCAGGAGGTTGCGGAGATCATGAACACGACCTTGTATGCAGTGGAATCGTTGATGGGAAGGGCAAAAACAAATTTGAGAAAAGTTTTAAGCAGTTACTATATTAATAATAAAATTCCGGAACAATAAAGATCCGTTATGAATAAGCAGGAACATATAAACAAAATGATAGAAGAAGCGCTTAACAGCGTTGATGATGTAAAGCGTGCGGAGCCTAAACCCTTCCTGCTTACCCGTATCAATGCACGTATGAGTAAAGGCTCTGAATCTGTATGGGAAAAAGCTGGCTGGTTAATAGCCAGGCCTGCAGTGGCTTTTACGGGCCTGTGTTTAATTGTACTAATTAATGTGATAGTGATGATGAACAATGATTCGGTTAATACAGGCAATGCTACTGACCAGCTGGCGTTGAATTCAACTGATGAATTTTCTTCAACAGTAGCCACCATTTACGATATTGAAAATACCCAACCATAATGATACCTAAACAGAATAGAAGCAAAACCCTGATCACCATAATCGGCATTTTATTGATCGCCAATATTGCACTGGTCTCTTTTTTCTTACTAAAGAAAGATGAAAGGAAACATGATAAGCGCATGGACAGGAAAACAGAGATAGGCAATTTTTTAAAAAATGATATCGGTTTCAATGAGACCCAGATGCAGCAATACGACAGTATGAGCACCTGGCATAGTAAATACATGAAAACGATGTTTGAAGCTAACCGCAATTCAAAGGATAAACAGTTCAAAGAATTAACCGCAGCTGATTTCAGTGATTCGGCCATGAATTGTATAGCTGAGCAATCGGCAGCTTCTCAAAAAGCCCTGGAGTTACAGATGTTCAGTCATTTAAAAAATATTCGGGCACTCTGTACACCGGCGCAACAGCCAAAGTTTGATTCACTTTTTGTTAAAATTTTAAATAAGAGAGGCGGTGAAGGAAGAAAGAAACAGGCAGATAAAAAATGACGATGGTTTTCTGAATTAATGTCGTCTAATTAAACAAGTCATAAATCTAAAAAAAAATAACATGAAAAAACAATTTGTATTAATGGCAGTTGCAGCCATGTTCAGCATTACAGCTTTACATGCGCAGGGTGGTGGCGGACAGCGTCAAACTCCTGAAGAAAGAACAAAGGCAACTATCGAAAAAATGGTACCTTTAAATTTAGATGCTGAAACAAAAGCCAAGGCTGATGTTATTATTGCGGAATTTTATACGACTCAGCAAAAAACAATGGAAGAAATGCGTGCAAGTGGTAGTTTTGACAGGGAAGCATGGGGTGTAAAACGTAAAGAATTTGCTGAGGCAAGGGATGCTAAATTAAAATTGATCCTTACAGAAGCACAAATGAAACAATGGATCGAAGTAATTGAGCCTTCTACCAGGCCGCAAAGACCCGCAGGTGGTGGTGGCGGAAAATAGCTTTAAAGGTGAATGCGAACAAAAAGGTACCTGTGCAGCCAATGGTTGTACAGGCCTTTTTATTTATACTGTATAATAAATCAGCTCCAAAGATTTATCTCTAATAAAAGATGCCCCCGAATTAGCGGGGGCATACACCTAAAAACCAAACCCTGTATAGCCAACTTATTTTATATCATCCCTTTCCATCTCAGTAAACCTGCGCCACCCAGCATGGCTGCAGCAAATAAAATAATACCGGCAGGGGACCTTTCTTTATCTTCCATTTCATCTTTTACCTCCGGCAATAAAGTTGCATATTGAGCAACTGCATTTGTTTCCTCATCATTTTTCACAGTAGCTTCTTCCTGCCAGTTGTTGATATTGGTACCGGTTAAAGCCGTCAGTTCCACTAGTTCCTTTTTTCTTCTTGCTCTCAGATCCTGTAAATATTTTTTACCTGCAGCGCAGTTAAAATCGCCTGTGGCAGGGTGTGTAATTACATACCTTGCCTGGAATGTTTCTGTATTTGGCGTAACCTGGAACATCAGGTCCTGGGGAAATGATCTCCTGTTGTACCGAAAATGCAACCTGCTGAAATGAACATTCTTGCTGCCGTTATCAATTTCTTCATTGTCCGCATCATTGTAATCATTCCAGTCTTTATTACCCAGCCACCAAACGCCACTCTGCACCAGGTCCTGCTCATTTGGTACTGTAGCAATGCAGGGATCGCAATGATAATAATTTTGCGGACTAACGTCCCAGGCATATTCCAGGAAGGCTATACTTTTATCTTCCTTATCCCATTGGTTGGTAAAGAGGTTGCCGTAAAAAGCACCAAAGTTTTTTTGTACAAACAGGGGTATGTTTTTATTGGTTACCATATCAACATTTCGGTAATTGGTACTTTCTATTCTTCCTTTCCTGGTAAATGCGTAAACGATCAGGTCCTGGTCGCCATCGGCATTGGCCATGCCCAGACGGATGGGTAACATAAATTTTGGCGAGTTAAAACTGATCTGTATCGGGCGTAGAAAATTATTATTCAATTTCTGCTTTTCTTTTTCGTTAACCTTTACCACGAAAAATTTGAGATTACTTTTAATGTAGGGATCAAGCACTTCCTCAGCTCCTTCAGGGATCTTATAACCATTTTCATTTAACCAGTTTTTTAATCCGCCGCTTTCTTTGGCAGATAAGATCAAAATATCGTACTCGCCTATTAGATATTTAGCTTCAATTTTTACAGACGATCTTTTAGTACCAAACGCTGATGTAACGGCAACTTCTTTCATAGCAGGAGCTGCAGATTTTCGCATGGACATATCATCCTTATCATAATTATTACAGGGATTCTCATCCCAATACTCCACCAGCCTGGGTGCACTGTAATCATTCAGTTTTTGAAAGATGGACTGGTCCACAACTTTGATCTCATCTTTTCGCAGCACCACGGGTACAGGCACTACCATCGCAAAATCTTTGGTATCACCTTTAAAATCATTGTACATGGTAATTACTGATCTGTTGCCATCCCTCACCAGTATCACCTGGCTGGTTTTGTTTTTCAGCGTTCCGTCTGCTTTGCTCACATAGAATCCGCAGAAAGAGAACAACAGGGGAGATATGGCGATCAACCCACCGATAAAGAATAGTTTCTTTTTCATAATTTAATTTTTGAAGCCCCACCTAACCTCCCCGGAGGGGGGAATAACGAAGCGATTATAAAATTGATTTCATTTTTTAGAAACATCTATTTAAGCGAATCCTATCCAATGTTCTTCGCTTCTATCTTCTCCATTTCCTCCCCTGTTGGGGGAGATAGAGGGGGCTCTCCATTCAAATTTTTTGGCTTTAAAAAGTTTATCCAAGATGGGCACAAGTGGCTGGGCTAATATCAAAACAAAAATGGGGGCGCCGTTCATGAATTTAAAGGCTGTTAAATAAAATGCCACTGCAGCAATGGCCGCACACCATAAAATTCTTACAACAGTATGGTTGGGAATGGTTTTAGGATCGGTGATCATAAAGAAAGAAAAAAGCAAGAGGCTGCCTGTACTTACAGACTGTATAAAATGATCCATGGGCCAGCCCAGGTAAATGATCTGGCGAATGAAGATCAAGCCGGCAAATGTACCCAGGAAAGCCAGCGTAACATCAAGTTTTTGAACCCTGGAAACAACAATAAATCCCAGGCAACAAACACCAAACAGTATCACAGCACCGCTACCCCATTGGCCTGGGCTTATCCAGGCTTTACCGGTAGTAAGCAGTGCGACAACAATGCCTAGAGCAGAGGGATTAAAAATGTGTTTGCCGTTTATGCGTAAAATATATTTTGAAAGAATGGAAACAGCAGCAGCAAAAACAGCCACCCACCAATAGTTGGTCTTTAACAAAAGACTTAGCCCGAAGGAAGAAATAAGGACGGAAGGGATGCCGTTCTTCAGGCGTTGCAGGAATGGAATTGATCTCCTGCCTAAAACATATTCACATATAAACTGTACTACAAGGCTTGTAATAAAATAAGTTGCATACAACCAGTTATCATTTCTCCAGTGCAAAAAGAAAATACCGTAGCTCAAAAAAATGGATTGAAAAATGATCTGGAAGTACCGGGCATCTTTAAACAATTGACCTAAAAACATAACAGTTGAATTTGTGTATAAGATGAAATCACAAACAGGATTACACAATTCAATTGTTAAAAAATAGTCAACACAGCTAAAATAAATATTTATGGAAAAGCGCTATGGCTGCATCGCCGCCTGTCAAATAACTGTTGCATATTCTTTTTTATTCCTTATTTTGAAAAGAAAATAATAACTATAAAAAATTGACCATGAAAAAAATACTTACCTGTATTATCAGCAGTTTATTAATTATTACCGGGTATGCACAAAAATTGCCTTGCAGTAATCCTGTTTATCGCCAGTTTGATTTCTGGATAGGTGAATGGGAGGCCTTTGGCACTAATGGGGTGAAGGCCGGTGACAGCAAGGTCAGCTTAATTCTTGATAGCTGTATTATTTTAGAAGAGTGGACAAGTGCATCTCTGCAACAGGGCCTGCGTTATGCAGGCAAAAGTTTTAATACTTACAATGCATCCACCAAACAATGGCAACAAAGTTGGGTGGATAATGTTGGAGGATCAAATGAATATCTTACCGGTAAGTTTGAAAACAACCAGATCGTTTTTTCTTCTACTCCATTTAAGATCAGTAAAGACACGATGGCCATACGGAAATTGACCTTTACCAATTTAAGTATCAATAAGCTAAGGCAGCATGGAGAATTAAGTAAAGACAATGGACTAACCTGGGTCACGGAATATGACCTTGAATACAGGCGAAAGAAGTAAAATACATGATCCTAACAAAGGGTTATTTTTCAAATTTTAAACAACCATCAATAAAATCAAAAAACATGCAAAACGCGATCAGCTGGTTTGAGATACCAACCACCGATATTAACCGGGCACAAAAATTTTATGAAACTATTTTTGACATGACCATGATGCCCATGGATTTTCCCAATATGAAAATGCGGATGTTCCCGCTTGATGATATGATGACCCAGGTAGGCGGGGCATTGGTTGACAGTGGCGGCTTTCATAAAGCTTCTGCAACTGATGGCCCTTTAATTTACTTAAATGCAAATCCGGATGTACAAAATGTTTTGGATAAAGTAGAAGCTGCCGGCGGAAAAATAATGGTGCCCAAAACTGAGATAAGCCCTGAGTATGGATTTATGGGGGTTTTCAGTGACACGGAAGGCAACCGTATTGGACTGCACAGTGTACCGCAATAAATATTATTGAATTCAGAATAGAACAAAAAAAATAATTACCATGCAACAACTTGAAATTAAAGCAGCCTTACAGGTATTAAAACCTGTTGGTGAAGTTTTTGAAAATATTGTTGACCCGGATAAAATGAAAAATTATTTTATCAGTCAAAGCAGTGGTTACATGAATGAAGACGCATCATTGACCTGGAAATTTCCGGAAATGGATATTGAATTCCCGGTTACTGTTGGTAAAATTGAAAAAGACAAATACATTTCCTTTTCCTGGGATGGAGCCATGGATGGCGATCAAACATTGATAGAGATAAACCTGCAGGTGGTAGCTGATGATATTACCTTTATTATCATTACCGAAAAAAGCAAGCCCAATAATGAGGCCGGTATTAAATGGCTGAAGAGTAATACGGAGGGTTGGGCAAATTTTCTGGCCTGTTTAAAAGCCTGGATGGAATACGGGGTTCATTTGAGAAAAGGTGCTTTTAATCCATCACAAATGCCGGTTTAACGGCAATGATAAAAAAATATTTTAATCCCCATTAACATGCAATACAGTTTAGAAAGATCATACGAGATATTGGAAAGAACGCCGGCAGTTCTGCAATCATTGCTTTCCGGCTTAAGTGATGATTGGATAATGCCCAATGAAGGACCGGAAACCTTTTCTCCCTATGATGTGGTTGGGCATTTGATACATGGTGAAAAAACCGATTGGACGGCAAGAGCAAAAATGATCCTTGAGTTTGGCAATACCAAAACATTTGAACGCTGGAACAGGGTTGCCATGTATGAAGAAAGTAATGGAAGATCTTTGCAACAATTACTCGATGAATTTACTGCTATCCGAAAAGAAAATATGGTTTGGTTCAGGGGATTGAATCTTACCGAAACTGATCTTGATACACCAGGAATGCACCCGGTACTGGGAGATGTGACATTAAGGAATTTACTAGCCACCTGGGTGGCGCATGACCTCACACATATTGCACAAGTCACGAGGGTAATGGCCAAACAATATAAAGAAGCGATGGGACCATGGCCCGAATTTTTCCGAATTCTTAGTTTTTGATCTATCTTTTTATACCAAAACAACTTCGCATGTCTAAAAAATTCTCTTTCTGGATATGGGGTACCATTGTTACCCAGTTTTTAACTGCTGCAATTCATTCAGTGAGTTTTTTTATAAAACTAGAAGCTGCCAATGAAACCGAAAAGCAATTATTTAACCTGATGGACACCTATAAACCCGATGTCGGGATGGGGTTCAATCCCAGCTTTGCTGACCTCTTTACAGGATTAAGTCTTTGCTTTACACTTATATGTTTATTTGGAGCGCTTATTAACTTGTATTTTAAAAGGAAAGGACTTGATGCAGGAATGTGGAAGGGTTTACTGCTGATCGAAGTGATCATATTCGGTGCATTGTTTGTAGGCATGGCAGTATTTACATTTGCTCTCCCGATCATTTGTACAGCATTGGTTTTTATATTTGTGACAGGGTCTTACTTCTCCGTTAAAAAATAATAAAAAGAACATGCAATCGAAAGCAACAACTGTTGACCAGTATTTATCAGAAATCCCGCCTGAAAGACAGGCGGCCATGAACAAATTGCGCAAAGTTATTTCAAAGAATTTACCCAAAGGGTTTAAAGAAGGCATCGGTTATGGCATGATGGGATATTCTGTGCCGCATTCCATTTACCCCGCAGGATATCATTGTGATCCAAAACTTCCATTGCCTTTTGCCGGCATAGCTTCGCAAAAGAACAGCATTAACTTTTATCACATGGGTATTTATGCCGACCCGAAACTGCTTACATGGTTTACTGATGAATATGCAAAAACCGGGCTGGGAAAATTAGATATGGGTAAAAGCTGTATGCGGTTTAAGAAACCTGAAAATATCCCTTATGAATTAATTGGTGAACTATGCAGCAAAATAACCGTAGATAAATGGATCGAACTGTATGAGAAAAATTTAAAACGATAAATAACAATTCAAAAATAAAACCCCTGAATATTTTCCAGGGGTTTTTATTTCATCAAAGTAGTTCTATTTCTTCCTCTTAAAAACGCCTTCCATAAATTTCGCTTCTTTTCCATCCATACCAGTGCCATACATGGTCATGCTGTAAGAGTCGTTATCTATCATGGTCATTTCCTCTCTTATGTCGCTGTCATTCCCGGTTAAAAAATCGGTTTGATGGCCTTTTAAATTCAATGTCTTTGTTGTTTCATCATAAGAGCCACTCATGTGTACGATACCTGTTCCCATATTATCCATCCAGGTACTGGTAAACATTTTCTTTGCGTTATCGTAACCCATTGTGCTCATGCCCTCAAATGGCATTCCCATCATGGTAGATGTGAACTTGCCGACAACGTACCTCCCTCCAAGAGCAGACGATTGAACATTGGTAGCTTTAGCTTTTGTTGGCGGAGCCTTGGGGTCCATCCATTGACTTACTTCAGCTTCCCAGGTGCCGTTTGTTTTTGCCATCCATTTGTGCATGTCGCCGGGAGTCATATAAACCTTCCAGGCTTTCTTTATGGCCGCTGTATCGGGCATTGTTGCCATGGTTGTTTCTTTTTTCACTTCTGTTGTGGCCGTAGCAGAATCTGTTTTAGATGCCTCTGTTTTTTCGCCATTGTTGTTGCAGGAAAAAAGAAATATCATTGCCAGCAAGAGTGGGAGTGTATTTTTTCTCATAATAAAGTTTTTTACAAAATACAATTTGACCCTGATTTATACAAGATAAATTGATGAATGGCGAGGAACTGAAAAAGGGAGCAGCCTAAAAATAAAACCATGAAACTTGAACTTATTTATCAGTTTTTTTTAGCACATTATCTATTCTTTCCTTCAATGGTTCATAGGCTGTATATCCCCTGGCGACCATATTGAATTTTAATTCGGCTGTTTGTATAAAAACCGTAGGATAGCCATTGACCTGTAGCTGCTTCATTAAAGCAAATTCGTAATAAGCCATTTCTTTATATGCAGGGTCACTCAGTTTGCTGTAAAACGCTTCAGTTTGAATGTTATATTTATCAAGCAGGTGACGGTAGGCTTCATCATCATCAAGATCACGACCCTCATAATTTAGTGCATATTGCAGGTCGGTGGCAAACTCCAACTGGCGTTCGGGATAGTATTCTTTTACTATGCACAATGCAATGGCAGGCTTTTCTGAATTCATTACCCAGTCACTTTTATCCGGGTTGTTGATATGCCATAAAAAATCTTCGCCAAATTTTATACCGGTAAGTTCTTCTACTCTTTTATAAGAATTTTGAATATAGGGCCCTATTTTTTCTATGGGCATTACATCCTCACCAATCATCATGCCGCCGCTCAGTACTTCAATATCAAGATTGTCTTTATATTCGGCTGCAATTTTTTTTATTACCGGGCTGAAGCCGTAGCACCAACCACAGTATGCGTCGTAACAGTAAATGATCGTTGGTTTCAAAATATAATAAAAGAATTAAGGAATGAATAATGAAAGAATTAAGCTTTTGATTTAGCAGTTTTAAGAATTGAAGTGAGAAGGATAATTAATTCAGTACAATCTGTCAGCAACTTTTCTTTTTCTACGGAATTAAAGATTCCTGTATCAATAATAAGCCTTATCCAGTATTTAGATTCTTTTGCTTCTTTTAATGATATTTGAATTTTAGAAATAAACTCGGGCTTAGATATTGCACCCTGAGCCTCTTCTATATTAGCCCCAATACTTGTTCCGCTTTTTAATGACTGCCTTGACAAAACATATTCTTTTGTTTTGGTTTGCATATCAAAACAAAACTTAACAATCTTTACTGAAAATGCATAAGATTTTGTGACTATAATATTTTCACCCATTTAAAAAATTATTTAATTTCTTCCTTCCTTCCTTCCTTAATTTTTAATGCGCTTCAAGCCAGTTATCTCCATATCCCAATTCAGCATCTGTGGGCACATCATTGGGTAAGGCCAATGCAGTTTGCATGCAACTTAAAATAATGGGTTTTATTATTTCGATCTCATCCTTGTGTGCATCAAAAACCAATTCATCATGCACCTGTAATAGCATTTTACTTTTAAAATTATGTTTACTGAATTCCGCATGAATTTTTATCATGGCCAGTTTTATCATATCAGCTGCACTGCCTTGTATGGGTGAATTGATGGCATTGCGTTCGGCAAAAGCACGAACGGTAAAGTTGGCACTGTTGATGTCTTTGAGCCAGCGCTTGCGACCCATCAGTGTTTGTACATAACCATGTTCCTGCGCAAAATGAATGGTATCATCCATGTATTTTTGAATATTGGGAAATTGCTTTTTGTAATTATCAATGATCTCTTTGGCTTCGGTACGGCTGATGGAAAGATTTTCTGACAGGCCAAATGCACCCTGGCCGTAAATGATCCCGAAATTCACACTCTTGGCTTTGTAACGCATTTCTTTTGTCACATCTTTTTCATCAACATTAAAGACTTTGGCCGCCGTGGCATTATGAATATCTTTCCCAGTCTTAAAAGCTTCACACATATTTACATCACCGCTGATGGCGGCCACAATGCGTAATTCAATTTGTGAGTAATCGGCAGAGATCAATACATGGTCCTTATCCCTTGGAATAAATGCTTTACGGATCTCTCTTCCTCTTTCGGTACGGATAGGAATGTTTTGCAGGTTAGGATTATTGCTGCTTAACCTGCCTGTAACAGCAACAGCCTGTGCATAAGAGGTATGCACCCGCCCTGTCTTTTTATTGATCATCAGTGGCAGCGCATCTACATAAGTTGATTTTAGTTTGGTAAACTCCCGGAAAATTAAAATGTCATCAACGATCTTATTTTTACTGGCCAATTTTAATAATACATCTTCTCCTGTAGCGTACTGGCCCGTTTTGGTTTTTTTTGCTTTGGGATCGATCTGCATTTTATCGAACAGCACTTCGCCCAATTGTTTTGGAGAGGCTAAATTAAAACGAACTCCGGCCTGCGCATAAACACTTTCTTCTGCAGTTTTCGCTTCTTTTTCCAACTCTTTGGAATAATCATTCAAAAACCCTTCATCAATTCTTATCCCTTCAAATTCCATTGCCGTTAAAACTTTTACCAATGGATTTTCCACTTCATAAAAAACCCTTTCCACTTCTCTTTCTTTTAATTGGGGTAAGAGCACGGTCTTTAACTGTAAGGTGATGTCGGCATCTTCAGCGGCGTATTCTTTTATTTTTTCAGGGTCAACATCTCTCATGGTTCCCTGGCCCTTTCCTTTTTTGCCGATCAATTCCTCGA
>JBDSXS010000029.1:0-11072 GCA_039926045.1 Ferruginibacter sp. | reverse complement strand
CGGCATATTTTTTCTGGGCAGATTTAAATTCTTCCTCAGATAGCACAGGGGTAAAAATCACCATCAATTCGTAGTTGTTCATTTCCCTGATTGATTTTGTTTAAAAAATGTTGTTTATCCGTTTTTTTGTAACGGGCAGCAAAGGTAGGGGATTTAATGGATAATTTGGTAATGAATAATGGATAATTTGGAGCATTTATGATACCGGCAAGGGTTTTCATGGCAGCATCGTTGTGTCACAATCCTTTCATCGGTTGTACTACTATTTTGCTTTGCCTATTGAGTAGAATAGACTAAAACAATCAAAAACCTTAAGTCCACTTAAAATGATTATTATTATTGGTTTAGAATCTAATTTTTAGGACCCAATGGTCGGGACGCTAAAGCGGCCTGAACCATTAAGTATTAGATACTTAGCTGGTGAATTAGGGTTCAGGTTGCTCTTTTGCCTTGCAAAAGTGAGCGCCCCGAGCCCTAATTCACCTATTTCAGCAACCTGTAAACAGGGTACCTGTTATGTCCGGGTTCATAATAGGGCGAATTTTTATAAATAAAGTCAAGTTGTGCCGAACTATTGGCTGCAAACTTTTCATCCGCCTTTTTCTTCTCCTCCAGTTTTGCTTTCAATCCGGGGTCTTTTTTTAATACCTCAGCCGCCAGGTCATCCCAGCGGTAATCACTATAACCCTCTTTTTGTTGTAAAATCCCATCAAAAAAGTTCCAGGCAAAAAAGCTGTCGTCACCGGTTGGCTCCAGCATCTCTACCAAATACCGGTTTGCGGGCTGGTTTAGCCAGATGATATAATCTCCTTTTAAAAACCTGATCTTCTGTTTTTCAGCAGTAACTTTTACCGCCGAATTTTTATGGTGTTTCTCATAAGGCCTTGGCAGTGATTTATAATCATCAATACGATAAGCCTCTACATCGATCAAAGTATCCTTCTTAAATTGCTGCATGATTACATTGTTCAATTTCAACAGATCTATTACGCCATACCATCCCTGTGGAATAATATAAGCAGCAGGTGCATCAACAAAATTAGAAGGGGTAAATACATTGAAAAATTTTACCTGCCTGGTAAAAGGTTTGCTGCGGTCATAATACATCCTTTTCAGCCCGGTGGCATCACTTGGTTTATAAGCCTGTTCGTATCCTTTAAAATTTACAAAAGAAAGTTTGGTTGTATCAAGATTCCATTTAAATGGAAATGATCTTTCTTTAATTACTTCGGCCTTTGCTTTTTTGCGTTGTTCAATTAATACATTTGCATTCATAGATGCTTTCTCGATCATTGTTTGCGAAAATGCATAGGTAGAGAGCACCCTGTCCTTAAAGGGTTTCAGCATATGTGTTTCGGGTATAAAGCCAATGGTTTGAAACAATGCCGCATAGCCCGATGAGTAACGTGGGGGATCATAAAACATCACCATACCCATATCCGGGCTGGCGGTTTCAAAACTTACATAAGGCACCATATCCCATTTTTTCTCTGTCATGCCTTTGTACAATTGCGGCTCAAAACTTTCTTTAAGCCATCCGCCCAGGTCAGCGCCCAGTTTATCATACTGGCTTGTAAGCATGGTCATCGTATGTTGATAATCGGCGCCATCGCTAACATGGTTGTCAATTAAAATATCAGGATCAAGCAAATGAAATATCTGTGCAAATGACCTTGCTTCTTTACTGTCGTTCTTGGTAAAGTCCCGGTTCAGGTCAAGGTTTTGTGAATTGCCCCTGAAACCATATTCCAGCGGACCGTTTTGATTGGCCCTTGAATAGGAATTGCGGTTCAGGCATCCGCCAATATTATATACCGGTATAAAAGCCAGGGCAACATTATCCGGTAATTTGATCTTATTATTTACAATATCTCTTACCAGCATCATACTGGCGTCAATGCCATCGGGCTCGCCTGGGTGAATGCCGTTGTTGATCAGGATCACCGCCTTATTTTGTTTATGCCATTGGACAGCATCAAACTTAGCATCATTGCTAACCAGTACCAGGTGCAGGGGATAACCTGCATCTGTCATACCCATTTCCTTTACCAATACTTTGGTTGAATTTTTATCCAGGTTCTTATACCAGTCTATGGCTTCAAAATAAGTGGCGCTTTCAAGTCCGTTGGTTCTTTCAAAACGGCATTGTTGTGCATCTGCGATACAAAAAACGGGGAGGAGTATCGAAAGGATAAATAGCTTTCTCATGCAGGTTAAAATTTTTGTCAAGCTACAATAATTTTATTTTAATGAACAGCCGTTTGTAAAAAATAAAGAACGGGCTACAGATCTGCAGCCCGTTCTTAAAAGCTCTTTAATTTATTTTATGATCACAAACGATTGGTTTATCAATTCGCTGTTATTACTGATCCTAATAAAATACCTTCCTGCAGCAAACCTGCTCAGCTCCAGGGCAATAATTTTTTGTCCGGCTGCAACCTGCTGTCGTGATACAGTTCTTCCGGATAGATCTGAAATGACCAACTGGCTATTGGCTGTTAATGCCTGCTGCAGTTTTACAGTAAGTTTTTCTTTTGCAGGGTTGGGATAGATCAATGCATTGGAAAAATTATTTGAAATCCTTAGGGCAACGGTTTTACTGTTACTGAACTGGCCGTCTATATCGATCATTTTTAAACGGTAATAAACGGTATTTGTGTTGGGCAGGTCATTATCCGTAAAAGAATAATTGGCCAGGTTTCTTCCTTCAACTTCCCCGATCTTATAAAATCCTGAACCGTTTATGCTTCTTTCGATTTCATATTTTTTAAAATTGGTCTCAAAAGTTGCATACCATTTTAATAAAACTGATTCATTGTTTTTTTGCGCTGTAAAATCTGTTATGGTTACAGGTAATAATCCCGTGCATTGCCAAACTTTATAAACATATTCAGGATGATCTATAAAAGGGTTGCGGTTGCCTTGTAATGCAAAAACTGCATTATTTCGGTTTATTTCTTTTGTACTTACGGGATCATTTCCATGCCACTTAAACAGCATTTTAATATACCAGCTATCAAAAGCCGGGTAAGCGGTTCCATTTAATACATCATTGGCATTACCATTACCGATCCAGCCGGCAACCTGGCTTTCATACCTGGTTACCATATACAATTGTCCTCTTGCCAGGTCGCCTTTGTATTCATTGCGGGGTTCAAATACAACTCCGCTAAAACCGGGGTAAGTATTGGGCCCAAGCCTGGATCCATTCAGCGATGTCCAGGTGGGAGCGCTAACTTCTCCGTATGGCTGATTGCCCCTTTTCCCATTTACATAACCATCGGTTGGAAAAAGATGATTGATATCGGTATACATTGGATAACCATCGTTAAACCAGGATTTGGGAAACGAATGCTCCCGGTTATAACAATCTGCTTCGGAATTATAATTCCCGCATTGATTAATGCCGTAGGTATATGTGTATGGTTCTGCTCCCGTAGGGTTGTCACTATACATATCCCACATGATATCTGCCGTGTTGGCATCATTCCGGTGCTGGTCTGTACTTGCATAGGCAGTCCAAACATCACCATAAGTTAATTCAACATAATTGGCAGAAATGATATTGAATAATGCAGTTTTTAATTGATTGCAGTTTAAGCCGGCAGCCGCATTATAATAACCCGAAGGAATTCCCGAAGGATCATTGGTTGTAGTTGCATTGCCATTTAAGGAATTGGTATTGTAAAATGGTTCACCCGAGCATTCTGCATTAACTGAAAAAACAAAAATATAATAAGCAGTATTTACAGTTAAACCATTTACTGAAAAAGATGTTGAATTGGTATAACTGATAATGTTCCCTCCGCCAAAAGACTGGCCTGCTGTATAAGTCGTACCATTAACCGGGCTTGCAGAAAGGGTATTGGAAGTACTGATGACAGATAAATATTTATTGGCACCTGCAGCGGCAGTAAATGATCCGATTATTACGGTGTTACTGGCTGTTAAATTTAAGTTTGTTGGTGGCAGCGCAGGAGTGGTACAAGGCGGTAAAGACGTTGTTGTACTACTATTTGCCAATGGATTTAACTGAAGATAATTTGGAGCACTGCTACAGTTCTCATTATTATGTGCAAACACATAATAGTAATATAATGTTGCGGGTGTAAGGTTGATATTTGTAAAAGAAGTAGCAGTTGTACTAACAACAACATTACCGCCCCCAATAGGATCGCCCGGTAAATAAAACGTTCCATCTACCGGCCCGGCAGATAAACTGTTTGACAAACTTCTTACTACTAAATACTCATCAACAGCCGGTAGTGCAGCATCAAAAGTTCCGCTGATAGTTGTAGGTGTAGGGGTTAATATTAAATTGGTTGGTTGGTTTGTTGGTTCCGTGCAAACAGGGCTGGCACCACCAATACTGATATCATCAATAGCCAAACGATCCCTGGAACCACTTGCTCCGGCTGATTCCCAATAGACCCACCTTATCTGAACTTCAGGTTGATTTTCTGCAGCGGCAGGAAGTGTTTCACTGAAAGTAAGGAAATGATTGGCAACCTGTCCTGTACTGCTATATGTTGATGCTGTTCCAATATCAATAAAATTTCCGGAAGTACCGATCCTGTATTGTAGAGCAATACTGTTATCCCTCGAAGCTTGTTGCAGTATTAAACGTACGGTCCATTGTATACTGATATTTGTACTGCCTGTTGTATTTACTGATACTATCAATGCACCTGCAGCCTGGGACCCCGATGCTAAAATGCTGATCCCGTTACTTACTTCATCTTTCCATCCTGCTGAAGTACTAGTGGCAGCGTATGGAAGATCTCCATTGCCAGGTGTTAATATCCGGCTAGTGGGAATGCCTGTATTTGTACCAAAACGATGTACTGCAACTCCGGTAGGTAAAGTAGTTCCTGACTGACTGGTTATATTGAATGGTAAACTTTGAGGAACAGGGTTAGTTTGTGAAAAACCGATGATCACGACCAATAAAAAAACAAGTAAAGCGGTAATTTTTTTTATCATATGCAACATTAAAATCGAATCGCAAATTTAAGAATTAGTTATGGGCCTTACGTTAAATATTTATCAACAAAAAGCCCGTCAATATTAAACTTGACGGGCCTTTAATAATATAAAGATTACAAATATTACTTTGCCTGGGCGTTAACTCTTTTAGCTAGCTTGCTTTTTAAATTGGCAGCTTTGTTCTTATGGATAGTACCACGTTTTGCCAGTTTATCGATCATAGAAGCAACTTTTGGAAAAGCTTCTGTTGCAGCAGCTTTTTCACTGGCTTTTAGGTCACGTATTGCATTACGGGTTGTTTTACCATAATAACGATTACGTTCGTTACGTTTTGTACTCTGTCTTACATCTTTTTTGGTTGCTGCGTGATTTGCCATTTAAATCTATTTTTTGGGCTGCAAAGATAGGGAAATGAATGAATAATTTGATAATGAATAATGAATAATTTTTAATTCCAGCAGCTATTTACTTAATTTGAACTTAAAATTAGCAGTATGAACAGGTATATTTTGATCATTTTACACGTAATATCTCTTGTTTTACTGGGATTTGGCTGGGTGCTGGATATTTTACACATTGAGGTATCAGTACATTATATTGTAGACATTAACCTGTTCAGCGAAAAAAGAAGTGTACTCGGGATGCTTGAAAAACTGTGGAAAGACGGCAGCTACTGGCCTTTTTCACTGATCTTTTTTTTCGGCATCATTGTTCCTTTGATCAAATCGGGTATCATTTTTTACTTGCTCCTGGCTAAAAAACCTGATCTGAAATGGCAGCGCTTTGTAAGTGCCATCAGCAAATGGGCCATGGCCGATGTTTTTGCCATCAGCATTTTTGTAGCTTTTTTAGGTGCCAATGCTATGGAAAGTACCAAGGCATTTATCCAACCGGGATTTTACTTTTTTGCAGGATATGTTATTTTAAGCGGCATCGTTGCCATGTTTTGCGGAAAAATGCTTTCAAATTCCGCAACAAATAATGCATAATTAACCGATATTTGCAGCCAATTTCAGCGCAAATTTCTACTTTTTTATGAAGGATTTCCAATACATCACCAATTCGCATCCGGGTTATATAGAAGGCTTATACAACGATTTTATAAAAGACCCAACCAGTGTGGATGTTGATATGCGTAAGTTTTTTGAGGGCTTTGATTTTGCAGTTGCAAATAATTCCATTTCGACTCCCGAAAAAATCGGGACAGGTCCGCTCAATGGCACTTCGGCTTCGCTCAGTACTTCCAACCTTTCAAATTTGGATAAAGAATTTGCAGTTTTCCGTTTAATTCGTGCCTACAGGAAAAAGGGCCACCTCGTAGCCAAAACAAATCCTATCAGGGAAAGAAAGAACAGGCATGCCAATCTTGAACTGGACTTCTATGGTTTATCAGATGCTGATCTTACAACAAATTTTGAAGCCGGAAAATTTGCAGGGCTTGGAAATACATCATTGCAAAACATCCTCGCTCATTTAGAAAAATGTTATACCCATCACGTGGGGGTACAGATCGGTTATATCAATGATGAAAGAAAACAGGAATGGCTTACCAACGCAGTTGAAAAAACTTTATTAGAGCCGGTTCCACTGAAACAGAAGAAAAGGATCTTACAAAAGCTGAACGAAGGTGTAATGTTCGAAAAGTTTTTGCACACCAAATATATCGGGCAAAAACGTTTCTCGCTGGAAGGAGGCGAAACTGCCATTGCTGCACTGGATGCCATCATCAACACCTCTGCCAATAATAATGTTGAAGAAGTAGTGATCGGGATGGCGCACAGGGGCAGGTTAAATGTACTGGCCAATATTATGGGTAAAACCTATGAGCAGATATTCAGTGAGTTTGAAGGTAACAGCGTTCCTGATACCACCATGGGCAGCGGCGATGTAAAATATCACCTGGGTTTTGGTAGTGATGTGGAAACAGCCGATGGTAAAAAGCTGCATTTGAAACTCAGCCCCAACCCATCGCACCTGGAAGCTGTTGATCCATTGGTGATCGGTTTTGCCAGGAGCAAGGCTGATGTTTTATACAATAGTGATTATGACAAAATTCTTCCCATACTTATACACGGTGATGCATCTATTGCAGGCCAGGGCATTGTTTACGAAGTTTTGCAAATGAGTGAACTGAAAGGTTATTACACCGGAGGAACTATTCACTTTGTGATCAATAACCAGATCGGTTTTACAACGGATTTTGATGATGCACGCAGTTCAGATTATTGTACGTCTATTGCTGCCATGGTTCATGCACCCGTATTTCACGTAAATGGTGATGATGCCGAAGCTGTTGTAAAAGCCTGCGAAATTGCTACCATGTACCGGCAGGAATTTAACAGCGATATTTTTATTGATATGGTTTGCTATCGCAAACACGGACATAACGAGGGCGATGAGCCTAAGTTTACACAGCCACAGTTATATGCCCTCATCGATAAGCACTTGAATCCACGGGAAGTATATACACAGTTTTTGATGCAGAACGGAGAACCCGATGCACAGGCGCTTGCCAAGGAAATGGAGCAAAAGTTTTTGGCCGATCTGCAGGAACGCCTGGATGAAGTAAAACAAAACCCATTGCCTTACAGTTACCAGCCACCCGAACTGGCCTGGAAGAGCCTGCGCAGGGCTACTGCGGTAGATTTCGATTCATCGCCGGTTACAGCCATTGGTGCTGATGCATTTAAATTATTGTTTGAGGGACTGATGAAGTGGCCCGCCGATTTTAAGCCACTGCGTAAGGTTGAAAAACTGATTAATGATAAACTGAAATTATTCAGTGATGAAAATAAAATTGATTGGGCTACTGCCGAGTTGATGGCTTATGGAAGTTTACTGGTAGAGGGTAAAGATGTACGCATGAGCGGACAGGATGTAAAACGGGGTACATTCAGCCACCGCCACTCTACACTGTACGATGAAAATACAAATGAAGAATACAACAGGCTGGATCACTTTACCCAAACACAGGCGCCGTTCCGGATTTACAATTCCCTGTTAAGTGAATATGCCGTGCTGGGTTTTGAGTACGGCTATGCCATGGCCAATCCCAATGCCCTGGTAATCTGGGAAGCCCAGTTTGGAGATTTTTGCAATGGTGCTCAAACCATCATCGACCAATTTATTGCAGCCGCTGAAACAAAATGGCAAAGGATGAATGGTGTTGTATTGTTATTGCCACATGGTTATGAAGGACAGGGTCCTGAGCACAGCAGTGCCCGTATGGAGCGGTTCTTGCAAATGTGCGCTGAACTGAATTTTGTGGTATCAAATGTTACTACGGCAGCCAATTTCTTCCATTTGCTGCGAAGGCAACTGGCCTGGCCATTCCGTAAACCCCTGGTTGTTTTTTCACCAAAGGCAAATCTTCGTCACCCGGGCAGTTACAGTCATAAAGATGAATTTACCAACGGAGGATTTAAAGAAGTGATGGATGATGCAACAATTAATGATGCAGCAACTGTGAAAAAAGTTTTGTGCTGCAGTGGTAAAATATATTTTGACCTGGCAGAACGCCAGCAAAAAGAAAAGAGGACTGATGTTGCCATTGTAAGACTTGAGCAGATCCACCCATTACCACAAAAACAATTGGATGTCTTGTATAAAAAATACACCAAAGCCATTTGGTACTGGGTACAGGAAGAACCGCTGAACATGGGTGCTGCAACTTTCCTGAGAATGAATTTGAAAAATATCAACTTCTATATCATCAGCCGCCAGCCCAGTGCATCAACAGCAAGTGGCTATAACAAAGTGCATGTAAAAGAGCAGGAACAAATAGTTGATACTGCCTTCTCAATTTAAAAACGCAGATTAAATTGATGAAAAGTGATTTCGCTGATTAATTTTGCTTTGCAAAATATTGGTACGAAAATGGAAGAGTATAAATATTCAGAATTAACGGGTAAGATAATCGGTTGTGCGATGAAAGTTCATCGTCTTATCGGGCCCGGATTTCCGGAAATAATATATATGCGGTGTTTATGTATTGAGTTAAAAAATTCAGGTTTGAATTGTGAAGCGGAGGTTGAAAGAGATATTTTTTACGAAGGAGTAAAAGTAGGGTCCAGACGTTTGGATCTACTAGTAAATAGTATAGTAATTGTTGAATTGAAGGCGGTAACTGAAGTAGAACCACTCTTTTATAATCAAATCATTAATTATTTGAAAATATTCAAAATAGAGATAGGTCTTTTAATAAATTTTGGAAATACAAGTTTACAATACAAACGTTTTGCAAATTCAAGATGACGTAGTCATAAATCTGCGAAATCAATATTAATCAAACAATCTGCGTTTCATGTTTAATTCGTTATCAGAAAAATTAGAATCAGCCTTTAAGAATATAAAAGGACAGGCCAGGATCAGCGAACTCAATATTGCCAACACCGTAAAAGACATCCGGCGTGCTTTGGTGGATGCCGACGTGAATTATAAAATTGCCAAGGAGTTTACCGATAAGATCAAAGACAAAGCACTGGGAGAAAAAGTATTGACTGCGGTGAGCCCGGGCCAGGCCATGGTTAAGATCGTGCAGGATGAATTAACCGAATTAATGGGTGGCACCGAAAGTGAATTTAATATTACCGGTAACCCCGCCATTATATTGGTTGCAGGTTTGCAGGGTAGTGGTAAAACCACTTTCAGCGGTAAACTTGCCAATTATCTTAAAACAAAAAAAGGTAAATCGCCTTTGCTGGTTGCAGCCGATGTGTACAGGCCTGCAGCAATAGATCAGTTGGAGGTGCTGGGCGGACAAATAGATGTTCCTGTTTACAGCGAAAGAGAAAATAAGGATGTTGTATCCATTGTTCAGAATGCGATCAAAGAAGCCAGGTCAAAAAACAAGAATGTACTCATCATAGATACTGCCGGCCGTTTGGCTGTGGATGAAGTGATGATGACCGAAGTTGCCAATATAAAAGCAGCCATCAATCCACAGGAGATTTTATTTGTGGTTGATAGTATGACAGGACAGGATGCGGTGAATACTGCTGCCGCATTTAATGAACGACTGGATTTTAGTGGTGTTGTATTAACCAAACTGGATGGTGATACAAGGGGTGGTGCGGCATTGTCCATTAAATTCACGGTAAACAAACCGATCAAATTTGCAAGCAGTGGTGAAAAGATGGATACCCTGGATGTGTTTTATCCCGACAGGATGGCGCAGCGTATTTTGGGCATGGGTGATATTGTGAGCCTGGTTGAAAAAGCACAGGAACAGTATGATGAAAAAGAAGCAGCACGCCTGGAAAAAAAGATCCGCAAAAATCAATTTGATTTTGAAGATTTTAAAATGCAGTTGCAGCAGATAAAAAAGATGGGTAATATCAAAGACCTGATGGGCATGATACCCGGTGTTGGAAAGCAGATAAAGGATGTGGATGTAAATGATGATTCATTTAAAGGCATCGAAGCCATGATCAATTCCATGACAATGCAGGAACGCAGAAATCCTGACCTGATCAATCCCAACCGCAAACTCAGGATTGCCAAAGGCGCCGGAAAGGATATTGCCGAGTTGAATGCTTTTTTAAAACAGTTTGAACAAATGAAAGGCATGATGAAAATGATGAACAAAATGCCGAAGGGCATGATGCCTGGCCTGGGCAAAAGATAATAGTGCAACAGCTTTTTACAACCCCAAACTAAAAATTTAGGATTGTTTAGTTTAAAAAAAATTACATATTCCCGCTCGGTTTTTTGATCTCCCGTTTCAGTTTATTCTGGCCTGGTTAAAAAGCCTGTCAGCATAAAAACTATGCTCGGGATCAACAGACCTGGAAAAAGCAATTAAATAATATCTATTATTTGGTTAAAAATAGGGGTAATAACAGCCCAATTTCTATTTTCCCTGTCATTATTATTAAAATTGTCTGTTTTTTGTAAACTAAATTCAATTATTTGGCATTTCTCATTCAGCTGAGTATCTTTGTCATCCTTTTTTAAGGATAAACCCTATTTAATAACAACCAAAAATTTCTATTTATGGCTGTAAAAATGAGACTGCAAAGGCATGGCTCAAAGAAGCGACCCTTTTACTTCATCGTTGTAGCAGATGGCAGAGCGCCACGTGACGG
>JBDSXS010000028.1:0-10173 GCA_039926045.1 Ferruginibacter sp. | reverse complement strand
CTTATTTTCCATCATTTAAAATTTACCGTTATTAGTTTAGACGTTGTTTTTTATAAAACCCTTCGCTAAGGAGGTAATTCATTTAATTTTTTCCGGAGATTCTTTTTGGCCCGTTGTAACAAGGAGTCAACAGCCCCTTCAGTTGTGTTTAGAATGGCAGCGATCTCCCGGTAACTCAGTTCTTCAACTTTGTTTAAAATAAAGGCTGTTCGCTGGTTGTCGGGCAGTTGACGGATCATTTTAAAAAGCAGCGCCGCATCTTCTTTATTTTCCTGCAATACACCCGGGTGGTTAAAATCTCCGGGTTCATGAAGAGGTTTATTGTCATTGCCAAAAAGGCTGCTTATAAAACCAAACCGCTTTTTTCTTTTTTTGCTTCGCAGGTGATCAAGCGATTTGGTTACGGTGATGCGGTATATCCAGGTGGATAAGTGTGAATCGCCTTTGAATTGTTGTATAGAACGGAATACCTGGATGAAAACTTCCTGGGCAATATCTTCGGCTTCGGTATGGTGCTGTAATAAACCAAGCGCTGTATTAAATACCCTATCCTGGAACTGGTTCACCAATTCCTTAAATGCAGGTTCTTCTCCATGGCGGAGACCCAAAACTAATTCCTGTTCTGTCAAAGGTGGATGCGGGTTTTAAGTTAGACGCTGAAAATTATGAAATCCTTCGGTCAGGTTTTGCTGGTATTGAATTTTTTTATAAATGCTTTTACAGCATCATCAAATTTTCCGGCTTGGTTGAACAGGAATGCATGTTCAATCGGTACAACATAGATCGGGAAATCTTTCAACTCGTTCACGAATTTTTCCAGCCTTACTGCATCTTTTTCCGTGGTTAATATAACCTTGTTGGCTGAATTTAATTTTTCAAAATGTTGTTTGATGTCTTTCAGGTCGCTGCTGTCAAAGATATGGTGATCGGCATAGCGCAGCATCTCATAACTATCGGCGTGCAGGGCGAGGTGTTCTTTTAAAGGTTTCGGGTTTGCTATACCGCAAACCAGCAGGATCCCGTGATCATGCTTTATGTCGATCAGTTCCCTGCTAAATAGATGATAAGGCATGCTGTAAACAATGGTTGTAAAATAAACAGATTGACCGGCTATAGGTTTGATCTCGGCGATGATGTCATTTTTTTCTGCTTCAGACATATCTGCCTTACATTTTGTTACAATAATGATATCCGCTCTATTACTGCTGCTTCTTACATCACGCAGGTCGCCGGCGGGCAGTATAAGATCACGGGTATACAGGTTTGCATAGTCGGTTAGCAAAATATTAAGCCCGGCCCTTACCTGCCGGTGTTGATAAGCATCATCTAAAATGATGAGCTGGGTTTCGGGCCGATCATGCAACAGTTGAGGTATGGCTACTAACCTTTCTTCACCTACGGCTACAACTACATCCGGAAATTTTTGGTGGAACTGCATAGGTTCATCCCCTATCATCAATGCCGTGGTATTGGCATCTGCAATGGCAAAACCCGTTGTTTTTCTTTTATAACCACGGCTTAGTGTGGCCGTTCTGTATTCATTTCTTAATATCTTCACCAGGTATTCTGTCATGGGTGTTTTGCCCGTGCCACCCGTTGCCAGGTTACCCACACAAATAATGGGAAAATTGAAAGAAGCTGACTTAAGAAAATTCTTATTATACAGCCAGTTCCGAAACCAGATTATACCACCATAGATCCAGGTGATGGGTAAGAGAAGATATCTGAAGCTTTTTAGTAACACGTTAATCCGTTTATACGTTATACGTTAATCCGTTGAACCGCTACCTGTTAATTGAAGTGCAAGGTATTAAAGCAGCGCACTAATTAACGAATTAACCAATTAACTATTTACAAAGATAGAAAAGATAGTCGTGCCATAATTCCTCTCCGTTTTATACTGTGCAAACTTTTTATAATTATTCCTGGGTGTATGTTCCAGCACAAACCAGCCGCCCGGTTTTAAAATTCCTTTTTCAAATATTTTTATGGGCAG
This sequence comes from Ferruginibacter sp., assembly GCA_039926045.1. Taxonomy (GTDB): domain Bacteria; phylum Bacteroidota; class Bacteroidia; order Chitinophagales; family Chitinophagaceae; genus Ferruginibacter. The sequence goes on along the minus strand of JBDSXS010000028.1, from coordinate 8,177 downwards.
GTCATCAATGGTTGCCAGGGCATAAGGAGGTCCGGCAAAAATGAGATCGTATTGCTGGCTGGTTGTTTCAATAAAGCGAAACACATCTCCCTTCACCACATGGAAGTTTTCAAAGTTCAATTCTGCTGATGTCTTTTTTATGAACTCATACATTTTGCTGTCTTTTTCCACAATGGTGATATCAGGCGCTCCCCTGCTGGCGAGTTCATAGCTGATGCAGCCCGTGCCGCCAAAAAGATCAAGCACTTTCAGGTCATCAATGTCAAGATTATTTTGGAGGATATTAAAAAGCCCTTCCTTGGCAATATCTGTTGTGGGCCGGGTGTAGGGCATATTAGCCGGCGGACTTATCCTTCTGCCTCCGTGTATGCCGCTGATTATACGCATGCTGCTAAAGCAAATAAATGACTGAAAAAATGTGGGGGGTGTTCTTTTACCGATTCATAATAGGTATAGCCTGCCGGTAATGGATCAAACTCAATAATTAAAAAGTATTTGTAGATGGCAGCATATAAACCTGAGTTTGCATCGATCATGCCATTGATATGCAGTGTCACAGAATCAGGCTTTACTTCAAAGCCTTTGCAAACATTAAGCAAATGAAAAACACAGTCATCCGCTTCATTGTACTCATAATTCTGAATCACCTGTAATTTCCCTTCCCGGCACAACATAATGGTGATACTGTTGCTATAAAAAACGGTAAACAAATGATTGCCATCGGGCAGATCACGGTTCACGATGCTGGTAAATAAATGTGTTTGCGTGGCTACAGGCAAATAAGTTGCAAAGACATCAATAACCGGTTTGGGGACACGGTAAACATTATGCAGGTTGTGCTTGTATAAAAAATCCGACCTGATGACAGCCTGCTTTGCATCGCCAAAAACAAGGTTCAGCATATTCACATTCCTGTCTGCATTCATCAACTCGGCAGGCACCAGTATACTTTCAGGAAACGACCAGAAGATATGCGTTCTGCTATACTGGTTTTGCAACAGATTTTCGCTGCTGAATATCTCTTTCATTTTTTCAGTAAGCTCATTTTCGGGCAAACCGGATTGGAAAGTATAAGCAGCAACAGCCTTAAAGCAAAGATCACCGTCCAATACTACCAGCGAAATACCCATCGGGCCCGCTTCAGCAAATAATTGTGCAGTCTCAAAATTTATTTTTGGTGCCTGTATACTAAAAGAAGGATTAACATGTTTCATTTCGATGGCAAAATAAGATATTTTTGCTGACTTTATGGAGAGTGCTGCAATAACCAAAGATTTAAAAGTTCAGGTAACCAATAAACAAATACTGTCTATTGCTTTACCCATCACCCTGGCGATCCTGATACCCCAGATCAATATGCTTACCAACAGCATTTTCTTGGGCGATCTTAATATTGATGCATTGGGCAATGCAGGCATCACCGGTGTATTCTATCTCATCTTTGCAGTTGCCGGACATGGGTTGAACAATGCCCTGCAGGCCGTTTTTTCAAGGTATGCAGGCAGCGATAATCCCGAAGCATTCAAGACCATCCTGGCGCAGGGAATAAGGATCTGTTTGCAGTTTGCGGTAGCGGGCATTTTAATAACCTGGTTCATTGCGCCATTAATTCTTAAACAGGTTGCCGACCCTGTTGCTTATCCACAGGAAATAAGTTTTTTAAAGATCAGGATCATAGGCCTGCCCTTTTTGTTCCTTTTCCAGATGGGCAATGCATTTTTGGTAGCATCACTGAACAGTCGCTATTTAATGATCGGTTTTATCTGCGAAGCCGGTTTAAATATTCTGCTCGATTTTTTACTGATCAAAGGCCGTTATGGTTTTCCGGCATTGGGATTTAACGGCGCAGCTGTAGCTTCTGTCATAGCCGAAGTAGTTGGTTTTTTGGTGGTGTTGATCGTTTTATACCGTACGGGTTTAAAAAACCAATATGGGTTATTAAGAAGCTATGCCTACAATAAAATGATCACGAAGCAAATTTTAAAGATATCGGCACCCCTGATGTTGCAATATGTGATCAGTGTTACCACCTGGCTGGTATTTTTCCTGTTGATTGAAGGACTGCACGACCCCACTGCCAAAGCCATCAGCAATACCATGCGCAATGTATTTGGATTAACGGGTGTTTTTGTTTGGGCATTTGCAAGCACCTGCAATGTAATGGTGAGTAATTTAATGGGACAGAAACGGGAAGACAAAGTGATCGAAGCCATCACCAAGATCATGCTGCTGAGTATTGGTTTTTGTTTGGGCATGTGTTTGCTGGTAAATATTTTCCCGGGCATATTCTTTGGTTTATTCGGCCAGGGAAAAGAATTTGTACAACAAGCCACTCCGGTTCTGCGTGTGGTTAGTGTTGGTTTAATGTTCATGAGCGTTGCCAATATCTGGCTTAATGGGGTTACCGGTACGGCTAAAACAAGGGTGAACCTGCTCATTGAAATAATCGCCATCACCGTGTATCTTTTATACAGTTGGTATTTTGTAAAACTGCATTATATTTCCCTTGCCATGGCCTGGAGCAATGAACTGGTTTACTGGTTCACCATTTTTATCATTTCTTTTATTTATTTGAAGAGTGGAAGATGGAAGACGAAACTATAATTTTGTGTATTTACGAACCTGGCAATACAAAAAGCGAATACTAAGGTTCGTATATTTAAGTGTTAGCGGCAATTTTATGAAGACTCTACACATTCTGACAATTTTTACAATTTTGAGTTGCAACAGTCAGCAAAAACAAGCAGACAATATGCCTATTACTGACTCTGCTAACACAACTACTCAAACTAATAGTACTGAAAATTCGAAATATTACACTATTCAAGACACGATAACGATTGCAACTGAAATTGGGGACACTTTAAAATATGCAAAATCTGACTTTAACGCAATTGTAGACAAACATTCAGAATTTTTTCAAAAGTATCCTGAAAACCCAGACCAAGAATATTACAACCACAATGACAAGGATGAATTCGGCAGCGAAGTTGGACAAGACGATTATTACCAACTCTATGCTTACTTTCTTAAACAAAAGAATGGAATTGAAAATTATGCTCAACAACGAAAGAGGCTTGTAGACATCTACTCAAACATCAACTCATTATTCGGACACTTTCAGTATGGAGGAACATATTTTGGACACCAAAGTAGAAGAATTTTGGGTTACGCAGAATATTCAATTTATCTACTTCCCAAAAAGAAAGAAGACATTGAGAAAACGTATGACATTTCAAAACAAAAACAGCTATATATAAAATCGCTGCGACAACTCATAGAAGATGAAAGTAAAATTGACTTCAATAGTATGGGTAAAGACAAAATAGAAAGAAATAAAGAACTTAATAATATTGTTGACGAGCTCGCTATATTAATTACAGACAATTTTTATTTAAGACGAGCACAAGAATTTCAGTATGTGCATTACGAATACTATTGACAAAAAAACTGGGACAGACGGAATTGATCATTTGTACTTAATTTCAACATAGCAAGCCGTGGATGTTGCGGTCATTAATATTAACACCCTACGCTTGACAACTTCAAATAATTATAAACCAAAACAAAATCGATTACAGTTATGAAAAAGACATTTCTTGGCCTGGCAATGGTAGCCATTGCAACAACAGTTCTATTCTCAAGTTGTGCAACACTTTTTGGACACAGTTCCTACGCTGTTTTGATCAATAGTGAGCCATCTGGCGCTATTGTGAATATTACAAACAAAAAGAATAAAGAAATTTTCAATGGACAAACCCCGGCTACTGTGACGCTTAAATCCAGTGCAGGATTTTTTTCTAAAGCAGAATATCAGGTAAAAATTTCTTCAACAGGATATACAGAACAAATAATTCCAGTAACCTTTACACTTAACGGATGGTATTTTGGTAACATTCTAATTGGTGGACTCGTAGGTATGCTCATTGTTGATCCGTTAACGGGTGCCATGTGGAAACTTGAATCGCCACAGAAGATCAATGCAACGCTTATCAAAACGACAGCATCTACCGGAACTCCAATGTTAAGAATTGTTGATATTGCAAGCATTCCAGAAAGTATGCGTAGCGATCTTGTACGCATAAAATAAAATTTACTACAGGTTCAAAACCTAAAATATATTGATCAACATTTGTTGGTACAGCGACTTTTGCTTTCATTGCAGTTTTACTTTTTATCTTTTTCATAATTAAGCAACCAGTGATTGCCATATTTATCAGTAAGATCGCCAAAGGTTGCACCCCAAAAGGTCTCTTCCAAAGCATGATCTTTGTTACCACCTGCCGAAAGTTTTTCGTAAACCGTTCTGATCTCTTCATCACTGCTACAATTAAGGGCCATAGATACAGTATTGCCTTTAATGAGTCCTTTATTGCTTACCATATCAGAACCCATCAATACCAGGTCTCCTTTTGTAAGGGTGGCATGCAAAATACAGTCTTTCATTTGTGGCGGCATTTTATCTGCCAAAGGTGATTCCCCGATCGTTTGCAGGGTTAGCGCACCTCCCAGTGATTCTTTATAAAAATTCATGGCTTCTTTACAGTTGCCGCTGAATGTTAAGTAAGCATTGATCTGTGTCATTTATAATAATAATTTTACTCACTGTATAAGGCAAAATTCAAAATTAAAAAATCAAAATATGCTTTTAGTAATTAAGTATTTTGATTTTTCATTTTTCACTTTTTCACTGTACGTGTTATGCATTTTCCAAAGTGGCTATATCAAGTTTTCTCATCTTCATCAGCGCCTGCATTGCCCTGCCTCCTTTTTCCGGATCACTCATGAGTTTACCCAGTTTAGCCGGTATGATCTGCCAGGAAATACCAAATTGATCCTTCAGCCAGCCACACATGCTTTCTTCTCCGCCTTCGGTAAGTTTATTCCAGAAGTAATCAATTTCTTCCTGGTCTTTGCACTCTACTACAAAAGAAACGGCTTCGTTAAAAGTATATTTATGCTCGCCGGGCCCATCCATGGCAATGATCTTGTATTGATCCAGTTTAAATTCAGAAAACAATACCTTGCCAGCGAAGGGTGTTTCTTTGGGGTAATGTTGTAATACATCAACAGAAGAATTATCAAAAACGGATGTATAAAAATTCAGGGCTGATTCGGCTTTTCCAAAACTACCTCCCGTAAATAAAAGCGAAGGGGATATTTTTTCTTCAGTACTTAACATGATCTGCCAGGTCAATCCATACTTGTCTTTTATCCAGCCGTATCTTTCGCTCCAGTCGTACTTGCCAATGACCATTAAAGCTTCTCCCCCTTCCGCAAGCTTATCATATATCTCATTTACTTCAGTTTCTGTTTTGCAGGTCACAAAAATGGAAATGGAGGGATTGATTTTGAACATAGGGCCACCATTTAGCCCCATCATTTTTTTCCCATTGATCTCAAAATTTACCACCATGGGGGTATCCACAGTAATTTTTGAATTTGGAAAAATGCTGCAGTAAAATGTAGCTGCTTCCTTTGCCTTGCCGTCAAACCAAAGGCATGGATGAATGTTGTTATTCATAATAAAATTGTTTTAGTGTTATTGAAATGTTTTTGTGTTAATCTATTTTGGACAGATTCAGGAAATTTAGCTATTTTAAAAGCTGTCAGCCTGAGCTTGTCGAAGGCGGAATGGTTAAGTTATTCCACTCCTGCCAAAGTCCGTATAATTTTTCGAATAACGTTTTAACTTTTCCCAATCTTCATTTATCCGGGCTTCTTTCTTCTTTCTGCTCCAACCTTTAATTTGCTTTTCTAATTCAATTGCCTGTTTAATATCATTAAACTCCTGGCTATATAACAATTGTACAGGCCTTCTTTTAAAAGTGTAAGCTGTTATTGAATTATCACTATTATGTTCTGCCAATCGCTTTTCTATATTATTGGTAACACCAGTGTAATAGCTACCGTCACTACATTTTAGGATATAGACATAGTAATATTTCATACAGCTTTTTCTATTAAGCCGCCTTCGACAAGCTCAAGGCTGACAGTAAAATTATACATGGGTCCCTTCATTTCATTTTACACCGGCTTAATAGCCGGATGCAATTTATGGTAACAATAATAAGATGCCATCAATACCAATAAAACGATCAAGGGAAAAAATGACTGACCCTTAATACCATCCACAGCAAAGAGAGAAATGGCAGCAAATACAAAATCAAAAGTAAAGCCTGCATAAGCCCATTCCTTGATGCGGCCTTTAAACATAGGCAGAATAAGGATCAATGCACCGGCAACTTTAAAAACCGTAAGTGCAACCCTGAAATAATCGGGATAACCCAGGTGGTTGATGCCTTCTTTGGCAACATCGGAATTAAATGTAAGTGCAGGCATTACTCCTTCGAAAGCGACGATAAGCCCGGTGAATATCCAGTACAATATCTTTGTTGTTTTCATTATTTTCAATTTAGTTTTTTTTAATTTTTTGATTCGGTATATTTTTTAAAATTATTTAAAATGGCCTGCCATCCCCCACGCTGCATGTCTAACGAATTCGTTTCTTCTGCTTCAAAAGTCTCTTTTATTTTTGTCGTATCGCCTTCGCTTTTAAAATGAACACTTACTTTCCTGGCATCGCCCATGGTATAAGTAATCAGTTCATTTGTTTGTACATCATCATACACGCCACCAAAATCAAAACCCATGCTGCCATCCTTAGCCTCCATCCTGCTTGAAAATTTGCCTCCGGTCTTCAGTTCATTTTCTGCACGTGGCGTATGCCAATCATCAGACGCACTGCACCATTTGGTGATATGCTCCGGGCTGTTCCAATATTCCCAAACTTTTTCCACCGGTGCTTTTACTGAAGCTTCTATTGTGATCCGGGCTTTATTTTCGGCTATATCTTTCACATGTTGCAATGCTTTTGGAAAAGTAGCTGTAAAGTAGTCCATAAAATCCTGCGGAGCATCCAGTTCAACGGTCACAGTAGTTACACCGGCAGATTCTTTCAATGTATAAGTTTCAAGTCCACCGCTCCATGCTTTGGTTTTTTCATCCAAAGGCTGCTCTTTACCATCCTTTACTTCTCCAATATGCCTGAATGACATTTCTTCATTAGGCGTTTTTTTTGCGATGGTACTATACATACCGCTGCCTTTAACATCAAGGAACAATATCTTACTTCCTTCATTCCAGTCAGACACTGCATGTGATCCTTCGGCGAAGGCACTTGTCCAGGACTTATAATTTTCGTCATCCCATAAGGCATTCCAAACCTTTTCTTTTGGAGCATCGATATCAATTGAAAAATTCGCTTTTTTTAATCCGGCTGTTGCGTTGTGCTCTGTTTGCATGATTATTATTTTTTGGATTTGATTTGATCGTTTTGAAACGACCATTTTAATTTCAGAACAAACTTACAGCGATAATTGGGAATTGATGGTCGGTAAAAACGACATTCCAAGGGGTTGAATGCGACAGGTTATTTATCTACCTTAGCGCTATGAAAAATGTATCCATCCTTGTCCCCGAAACATCCGTGATAGAAGCTGTTGCTGATCCACACTACATGTTTAAAGCCGTTAACCAGTTTTTGCAGGCTTCGGGCAAAACCCCGTTATTTAATGTAGAGCTGGTTGCTGTAAATAAAGAAGTAAAGCTTGAGAACAGTCTATTTACCGTACATATAGATAAGCAGTTGAAAGATGTAAAGCAAAGCGACCTGGTCTTTATCCCGGCATTAAGCGGTGATATGAGAACCGCCCTGGAAATGAATAAAGAACTGGTTCCCTGGATCGTTGATCAATACAACAATGGCGCAGAAATAGCATCACTTTGTATCGGCGCCTTCCTGCTGGCATCTACGGGATTGCTGAACGGAAAGAAATGTTCAACACACTGGAATTCTGCAAATGAGTTCAGAGCTATGTTCCCCCAGGTGGAACTTGTTGATGGAAGTATCATTACCGAAGAGAATGGCATTTATTCAAGCGGCGGTGCAAACTCTTACTGGAACCTGCTGTTGTACCTCGTTGAAAAATACACCGACCGTGACACGGCCATTCTTGCATCAAAATATTTTGCAGTTGATATTGACAGGGAAAGCCAGTCTGCGTTTATGTTGTTCCAGGGACAAAAGGGACATGAAGATGCTGAGATCTTACTGGCACAGGAATTTATCGAAGGCCATTACTCAGATAAGATCTCAGTGGAGGTATTGGCAGATA
>JBDSXS010000027.1:0-6239 GCA_039926045.1 Ferruginibacter sp. | reverse complement strand
ATGCGGGTATGCAGGGTGGTTTATTTTCCCGCAATGACCCTTATACCATTGCTGGCACTGATGTTACAAGACTGACTTTCCAGGCAGATGCCGGTATCATTGTAAATTTTAAAAAACTCTATCTTTCTTACACCCAATCTTTGCTTACCAAAGAATTCCGTACAGGCAAATACCATCGTTGGGGCGGTATCAGCGTTGGATTTGCCTTGTAGCAAAATAGATATATTTCTCATGCAGGGTAAACTCTGCTGTCTTTAAATCGTTTTTATTACTGTTTACAATGCTCTCTGTAAATCTTATTACCTGCAATGTTTTTGCTCCTGGGGTTGGTTCGAGTTAAATTCAGTATGAATAAAGCAGATCATCAAGAATTAGCCCATACCCACAACTAAACGTATTTTTGCAGTTATGCAACAAATTAATATCCCGCTTATTTTAAACAGTCTTGGTTTTGAAGGACTGAATGAGATACAGCAATCTTCGCTGGAAGCCAATGCAAAGAATGATAATGTGATACTCTTATCGGCTACCGGTTCAGGTAAAACCCTGGCTTTTTTATTACCTGTGCTGGAAACACTTGATCCGGAGATCAATAATGTACAGGCTTTAATAATAGTACCAAGTCGTGAGCTGGCCATACAGATAGATGATGTATTTCGTAAAATGCAGACGGGCTTTAAAGTAACGCTTTGTTATGGCGGCCACAAGCGTGAAACGGAAGAGAATAATTTAAAACAAGCCCCTGCTGTGATAATCGGCACTGCTGGCCGACTGGCCGATCATATCCGCCGCAATAATTTCGAACTGGATAATATCACTACCCTGGTGCTTGATGAATTTGATAAATCGCTGGAACTGGGTTTTACCGAAGAGATGTCTTATATCATCGGATCTCTTAAAAATATTAAAAAAAGAATTCTCACTTCAGCAACCTATGCGGTGCCGGTCCCTGACTTTATTGGCTTAAAAGATTCTGTAAGGCTTGATTTTTTACCGGAAGCAGCTGAAGCCGATAATATGCTCGAAGTAAAAACCATCTTCAGTCCTGATAAGGATAAAATTGATACACTCTTTAAACTCATCTGTTATTTGGGCAACCGCTCAACGGTTGTTTTTTGTAATCACAGGGTTGCTGTAGAACGTACCAGTAATTTATTGACAGAGAAAGGCGTACTGAATGTTTTTTACCATGGCGGTATGGAGCAACAGGAAAGAGACAGTGCCCTTTGCAAATTCCGCAACGGCACCAGCAATATCCTCGTAACAACAGATCTTGCCTCACGTGGACTGGATATTCCCAACATTCGTTACATAGTTCATTACCATTTACCCGATACAGAAGCTGCATTTACACACCGCAATGGCCGTACAGCCCGTATGGATGCCAGCGGTACAGCAATTTTGATCCTATCGCCCGAAGAAAAACTGCCTGAATATATTGGTACGGTTGAAGATGTAGAGATCACAGAAGAACATCCCATACCGGAAAAACCAAAATGGAGTACTTTGTTCATTGCTGCTGGTAAAAAAGATAAAGTGAATAAGATCGATATTGTAGGTTTCCTTTCAAAAAAAGGAGAACTGAAAAAAGAAGATATCGGTATTATTGAAGTGAAAGATTTTTTCAGTTTCGTGGCTGTGCGTAAAGTAAAAGTGGGACATGTACTGGAATTAATTAAAAACGAAAAGATCAAGAATAAAAAGGTGAAGATTGAGATTGCGAGATAGGATCGCTGATGCCGCAGATTTGAAATGATTAACGCAGATTTTTGCCTCCGGCAAAATTTAGATTGCCACAGAGGCACAGAAACACAGAATTGAGGGCTGGTTTTTTTCAGTGCTTCTGTGGCCATTTTTTTTTCGCAGGAAAATTAATGTTCCTTCTTTAATGTTGCAATATCGTCCATCAGTCGCTCCATTTCCAAAGCAAGCGTACCATTGTAAACTCCCCTTATCCTCCGGTGTCTATCAACCAGTATAAAATTTTCGGTGTGTAAAAATTCATTGCCGGTTTGATAGTAGCCAATGGTATCACCGGCAAAATATTGCTTTTTGGCCAGTGCATAGATCTGGTCTTCGTTGCCGGTAAGCAAATGCCATTTACCGCTGATGATGCCCTTCGCTTCGGCATATCTTTTTAAAACTGCAACACTATCCATTTTTGGTGTTACAGAATGTGAGATCAATAAAATACCGTCATCATTTTTATATCTTTCCTGGAGTGTGGCCATGTTGGTTGTCATGATCGGACAGATCCCTCCGCACCGGGTAAAAATAAAATCCGTTACATAGATCTTGCCTGTTACATCTTTTTCCGTTACCGTTTCACCATTTTGGTTGGTGAAAGAGAATGCAGGAATGGTATGAATGTTCTTATATGCAGGGTCATTTGCTGGGATCCATTCCGGGGTAAAATCGGGCTTATTTATGAATGGAAGTGCCAGGACTTTATCAGAAGGGTTGCTTTTACAGGCAGCCATGAAGAGCAATAAGAATAGGAAACTATTTCTTAGTAATTGAATCATAAGGGTTGACACAAGTTTTTAAACCGATTAAACCATATTTTTTTCCGTTCCTGATCACGTAATTGGCCCTTACGGAACCATTATCCCACCAAAGCCGCTGGCTGCCTTCTTCCTGGCCGTTTGTATAATGAAAATTTTTTTGTAATAGCCCGGAAGAATACCATTCTTTAAATTCGCCTTCATACTTATCAGCATCTGCTGTAAAACTGAATTTTTCTTTTCCATCTGGCCACCAGCCTTTATGGGTACCTTCCTTTTTTCCATTGATATAAAACCGGGCTTCCTGCAACCGGTGCCCGGGATACCATTTTTTTTGCCACCCCTCTTCTACCCCGTTAAAATATGATTGCAGTTCAGCTGTATCGCCGGTAGGATACAAGGCAAACCGGTAGCCGGTAAAGAATTGCTGTTTGTAAAATACCGTATCCTGTTTTTTTGAAAGATCTTTATCAGCATGTGCTTTATAAACCGGGGGAACTGTTTTAGCAATTTTTGGTTCGGGTACATTTATTTGTATGTCTTGTTTTTTTTCATTGCAGGAAAAAAAAAGAGCCGGTATCATAAAAAACAAACCGGCTCTTGGAATAGAAATAACCCCCATAGTAAAGTTATTGTGTTACAGTTCCTGCAGTTCCATAAAATCCGTTACCGTTAAGATATGGCGCAGCTGTTGTAAAATGGTAATGATAAATACCTGCAGGATAATCAACGGTTGCATGCGTATGGCCATGGTAAACATCAAGTCCTGAAGGATCGCTGTTATTTTCTTCTTTGGGCCCGTACACCGGGAATCCATCCAGCAAAAAGCCCATTAAAGATGCAGGAGTTGCTTTTACGGTTGTTAAATACTTGGGTTCTACATGGTAATGATACATACCTGACATTTGCGGATGCCCCCACCACTGATCAAAGCTGGTGATCTCATTGGTTAATGGCGAACCGCCTGCAGCATATTGATTAAATAATGGTACACCATTCAGCGCAACGCCGATCACCCCCATAGGTGTTGCGGCATGTGTTGCAGCAACAACAGGATTTACGGGGATCTTAAGTGTGATATTTTGAGTAGCTATCGTGTTGGGATTCTTTGCAAATGTGAAACCCCCAAAAGTTATTCCGGTAAAATTTTCATACAGCGGGTTTGCAGTTGGGTAATAAACGGACTTATGATCGGGCAATGCATTGTATTTGATAGTTACCCAGGTACCGTCATAGGTAATACTGGTTGCTCCATAGATCTTATTATACACTGCAGGTAATGTTGGCCCGCCGCCTGCACTGTTCACGGTCAAACTTAATGTACAGGTTTGCCCGCCGAAACTGATCGTAAAATTTGCTGTACCTGCAGCTGCCGGTGTACCACTTACAGCATATGAAAAATTTCCCGAACCATTCGTAAGCGTGCCCGCCATAAGTGTGGCTGTAAGGCCGGTTACTCCAGTTGAAACAATGGCTGATCCTGCACTGTATGCAACAGCATTCCCGCCATTATATGGAACAGTAGCCGTAGCACTATAGCCTACACCAACTGTTGCCGTTGCAGAAAAAGAACCACTTCCGCAAGCCAGTGCCGAAATTGTTGGCGTAGTAGAGCCGATAGGGGTTGTTGTGCTTTTAGAACATGAATATGCAAAGATGGTCATTACAAAGATCAAAGCCTGGATCCGTGATTTCATATTGGTTTGTTTTATTATAAATTAATTAAAAAGGACTGCTCCATTTTTTATCTGAATAAACATTTGTGCCTGATAAGGTTTTAATAAATGTTATGAGCGCATTCATTTCTGCCCCGGTAAGATTCAGGTGTTGGCCAAAACCATTTGGCCTAAGCTTAGGATCAAGGTTGGTATTACCTGGCGCAAGCACGATGGTATTATAATGCCCCACGGCATTTTGTAAAAGTCCGAGGTTTGCGGTATGCATCAATGGGCCGTTCTCAATGCCGGCTGTATTGGTAACATCACGTAAACTTGGGGGCCTCGTAACCGTTATATCAATTCCGGCCCCGGATATCTTCCCTATTATTCCGTTATTACCTGCATTGGGGGCAATATCAAATTCAGGAGCATTATGACAACCATTGCAGCCTGCACCACCGCCAATGCGGTTACCGGTGGGATCAAATACCGGCGCATTTATGAACAACTGTTTGCCCTGGTTCTCCACTGCGGTAAAATTTGGAAAAGGCTGTCCATCATTGGCTACCACTGCCCTGCCGGCATCGTATTTGGAATCAAATGACTGGATACTTCTTACAAATTGTGCCAGGCATTCCTGCAGCCGTGTTTCGGTTACATTGATATCGCCATAAACAAACTTAAATAATTCATTGTAGTATTTAACCGCCTGTAGCTTGATCAGCAGGTCGGCTATTCCCGGTCTCCCGCTTACCCCGCTGAAGCCCATTTCGGCATGGTCTTTTACAGGCGTTGTTGTTTGCTGTTCCAAACTTGCGGCTCTTTCGTCCCAGAAGAATTTTGTTTCAACTGCATAACGTGAATTGATCAAACGCATGGAATGCCTGCCTGTTACTCCACCGGCTACACCTTTGCTGGCAATAGCTGTATCACTAAATGCAAATTGTTGTTTATGGCAACTGCCGCATGCAATGGTATTATCAATGCTCAAATTCTTATCGTAAAACAAAACCCTTCCTAAAGTAGCTTTTGCATTAGTGATCACATTGGCAGCGGTATTGTCTTTATTGATGTAAGCTGGCTTGCCCTGGTTGGCATAATTTGAAAGATTGTTTGGGTCAATATTTGTTCCGAATGCAAGTTTAATAGCTGCATAAGGATCTATAATAACTACAGGAGCAGGCGTTGTCTCATTTTTTGAGCAACTAACAGCAATGATCAGTAAAGCAAATATGGCTCCAGTAATGATTTGCACTTTCGTCATCGTTAGGGTTTATTAGTTAATGGTTAAAGAAATTATAGTATGCTTGAGGGTTGTGCTTTGACAATTTGAATCTTTAATAGTTTAATGCCTAAAAAACATTGAGCCTATTAATGAGGTGGACCTCCTTGCCCACCCTCCATTCCCGGTGGTGGCCCTTGCCGCCTGGGTGGTGCCATCCGCTGCAATGCTTCCAGTATTATTTCGTCAAATTTTTTCTGTTGCTCTGCATTGCATATTGCTCTGAGCTTCTGAAAATGAAGAAACGTAAATTCATCAAGTTGCTGATCTGCTGCTGCTGCCCTGCCACTATATACATGTATCTCCGAATCTGAAACATTGAGTTTCTTTAAAAGATCAAACAATGCCTCTTTTGCTTTTCTTTGAACATTATCCCTGATATCCTTTACGCCGGCCTGGTGTTCATCTCTTAGTTTTTTATAAGCCTCCTGCTGTGCTGCATCCAGGTTCAATTCATGGGTAAGAAACTCAAAGACCTGCCCGGGTGGGGGTGTAAATTTGTTTTCAGTTCTTCCACCCTGTCTTTTATTTGTCCAAAGCAAAGTAAGCGTTACTATATTGGCAGTTAATAACAGCAATGTTATAACAGGTACCCAGCGATTATTTGTAAAATTGTTCATGCCTTACATTTTATTCGTAAACAGATCCTGTATTCATGTTATAAGCTGTTGCAAAGGATTCAATGCCTGCAGCACTCTGCGGGCCTGATGTTGAATGTTGTTTTGATGCTTTGTTCATTTCCAGCAACGAAAAAACATTTACGATAATAAAAAGGGAAAGTGCTGCGGTTATAAA
>JBDSXS010000026.1:0-2820 GCA_039926045.1 Ferruginibacter sp. | reverse complement strand
ATATTGGCACGGATATACCGCATGGCATAAGCCGTGCCGCAGGCGCCAAGCACGGTTGCCGCATCCATTAAGTTTTCGTTGATGATGGTGACCCTGCCTAATACTGCAAACAGGTCATGTACATAAGCTGTTTGTTTTTCGGTTGCATTGGTAAAACTTATGCAGGTCATACTTTCCTGTATAGCAATGGCGGTATTGGGCATGGCCCTGAAAACGGGTAGTTTCTTTTTGATGGAGTCTTCTATATCTTTTATCAGTACACCGGAAACAACAGAAACAAGTATATGACCAGGGGTTAATTCTTTTTTAAAGCTGTTCAATACTTCTGAAACCTGGTAAGGCTTTACAGCCAGTATCACCAGCTGGCTTTGTTTTACAGCTGCAGCATTATCTGACCCGGTATTGATGCCTTTTGCCTGCAGGCTTTTTAAAGTTGTGTTGTTTCTTTTGGTGATATGAATATCAGCAGCTTTGCAGAATTTACTTTTTAATAATCCTTCTGCAATGGCAGAGCCTAAATTTCCGCCACCGATGATGGCAATTTTATTTTTCATTAAGTTTTTTTAGTAAAAAGTATTTGGAGAAAGATAATTCCTCACGTAGTCATCAACACCTTTCTCCAGCGAATAAAAATCTTTTGTGTAACCTGCAGCTTTTAATTTGTCCATGTTGGCTTCTGTGAAGTATTGGTATTTATCACGGATATCTTCGGGCATGTCAATATATTCAATATCGGGCTTAAGGTCCAATCCGTTAAAAGTAGATCTTACCAGGGCATTAAAACTGCGGGCAGTTCCGGTTCCTAAATTATAAATAGCAGAAACCGGTTGGTCCTTCATCATCCAATAACAAACTTCAACCACATCTTTTACATAAACAAAATCTCGTAATTGCTCGCCATCTTCATACCCTTCTTTATGCGATCTGAATAGCTTTACTTTCCCGTTTTCCTTTATTTGGTTAAAGGAATGAAAGATCACACTTGCCATTCTTGCTTTGTGATATTCATTGGGACCGTAAACATTAAAGAATTTAAGTCCGGCCCAGAAAGGAGGGTGGTCTTCCTGGTGCAGCATCCATTTATCAAATTCATTTTTTGAAATGCCATAGGGGTTAAGCGGGTGAAGTTGTTCAATGATCTCATGATCATCATGATAACCGTGTTCTCCTTCACCATAAGTTGCTGCAGATGATGCATAAACCAGGGGAATATTATTGATGGTGCAGTAATTCCAGATCTTTTGTGAGTATTCAACATTCAGATGCTGGTGTACTGCATAATTAAATTCCGTTGTATCGGTCCTGGCGCCCAAATGAAAAACAAAACTTACTGCCGGTCTTTCTTTTTGTACCCAGTTAAAAAAATCTTCCCGTTCAACCTTTACCAAATATTTTTTATGTAAAAGATTCAATTCTTTCTCCGGATCATTGAACTCATCAACCAAAATTAAATTTTCAAATCCCTGTTGGTTCAAATAGCTTACCATGCAGGATCCGATAAAGCCGGCGGCGCCCGTGACTACAATGGCCTCCCCAAACCCCTCCAGGGGAGGGGCTTTTGAAGACTCTGATAATTTGTAACTCTTTTCCTGGTTCATATATTTGATTTTACAATGCTGCTAACGCATGTTCACTTTCGTGCCCCGCTAACAATTTAGCTATTGCATTTTCATATTTCTCTTTCCAATCGTTCACACTTCCCCAATCTTCTCCATTGATATTGATATTGCCGGAAGTAACCTTTCCCAAATAAGTCACCGTCATTTCCATTTTCTCTAACAGCATATTAAAATCATTGCGGTTCTCTTTTGAAACACTTACTACAACTCTGCTTTGACTTTCTCCAAACCAGTAAGCATCTGACCTCACCCCCAACCCCTCGCCAAAGGAGAGGGGGGTGGAGAACCCCAGGTTTCGGTTGAAACAACTTTCGATCAATGTAATGAACAAACCGCCTTCACTCACATCATGTGCCGAGTTGACCAGTTTTTTATGGATCATCTTTTTTATTTCATGCTGCACTTCAAATTCTTCATCTAAATTAAAATATGGTGCAGGTGAAAATTCTACGCCATGTATCTTGTGTAAATATTCTGAAGAATTGATATCGTTGCGTTGTATGCCTACCAAATAAATTTCATCATCTTCCTGTTTAAAATCCATCGTCATTTTATCATTCACATTTTCCAGTAAACCTACCATGCCAATGGTTGGAGTTGGATACACGGCACCATCAGGCCCCTGGTTATAAAAACTTACATTACCACCGGTAACAGGCGTGTCAAATTTTATACAGGCTTCACCCATACCTTTAATGGCATGTACAAATTGGTAATAAACTTCGGGATCAAATGGATTACCAAAATTTAAGCAGTTGGTAACACCTAAAGGCTGGCCGCCGCTGCAAACAATATTTCTTGCAGCTTCTGCAACAGCGATCATGGCGCCTTTGTAAGGATCGGCAAAAACATAGCGGCTGTTACAATCTGTTGTTAAAGCCAAAGCCTTATTTGTTGGTTTTGCCAAAATAATGGCAGCATCGCTCGGCGCATTGGTACTTGCATTGCCTGTGCCCACCATGCTGTCGTATTGTACATATATCCACCGCTTGCTTGCAATATTAGGTATCTGTATGAGCTGCTCAGCAATAGTTTTCAGGTCTTTTGGAACCTCAATACTGGCAGGATCAAAAGCTTTTATTTTTTCAAAATAAGTTGGTTCAGAATATATCCTGTCATTTTGAGGAGCGCCACCACCGAGTACCAATTCTTCTGCAGGTAATTCTGCTTCCAGGTTTCCGTTCACATAAAACCTCAGCAT
>JBDSXS010000025.1:0-6055 GCA_039926045.1 Ferruginibacter sp. | reverse complement strand
GTGAGGTTTGGTATTATGGTCTCTTCTCCTGCCGGTAATGACCTGATGTTTGATGAGAACAGCCTGGAGCAGGGACGCAATTTTAATAATAAGATATGGAATGCGTTGAAGTTGGTGAAGATGTGGGCCCTTCGACAAGCTCAGGATTCCTCCTCCCACGAATCACGACTCACGACTCACGACTTTGCGTTAGCGTGGTTTGAGAACAGGTTAAACAAAGTAAGGGCTGAAGTTGATTCATTGATGAAACAATTCCGCCTGAGTGAAGCTTTAAAAACTATTTACAGTTTGATATGGGATGATTTCTGCAGTTGGTATTTAGAGTGGATCAAACCTGGTTTTGAACAACCAATAGATACAGCCGTTTACAATAAAACCATCAGTTATTTTGAAGAACTGCTGCAGTTGCTGCATCCATATATGCCGTTTGTTACCGAAGAGATCTATCATTTGCTGAAAGCGCAAAGCGATGATCTTTGCATAAAACAATTTGCTACTGTAAAAACAGTTGATGATACAATTTTAATTCAGGGTGAATTATTGAAACAGGTTATTACAGGCATACGTGATGGCCGGAATAAAAATCAACTTAAACCGAAAGAGATCATCAAACTTTTTATTGAAACAGGTTCAAGAGAAAATTACAGTTCTATACAAGGTATTTTAAGCAAACAGGTAAATGCAGATGAACTGCAATTTACAAATGAAGCCATCGCCAATACCATTGTTGTAGCAGTTGAAAAAGATAAGTTTTATATCCAGACTGATAAAGAGCTGGATACATCAACACTTAAAGATGACCTGTTGAAGGACCTCGGGCATCAAAAAGGGTTTTTAGCATCTGTAGAAAAAAAATTAAGCAATGAACGTTTTGTACAAAATGCAAAACCGGAGGTTTTAGCTATGGAACAAAAAAAGAAAGCTGATGCCGAAGCCAGGATAAAGACCATTGAAGAGAGCCTGTCAACAATCAGTTAAAAGTTAAAAAGCATACTAATTGTTGCGTACTTTCGTTTTTATCTTATAATCAAAGACTATGGTAACGCTTGTAAAATGTTTATTGTCAGTTGTATGTGTATGTACGCTCACAATAACAATGGCCCAAAAACCAAAACCTGCTGTAACGAAACCGGCCGCTGTTCAAAAATTCAAGCGCCCAAAACTTACCTGTGTACTTGGCGCACACGCCGATTCGGCTACTGTATATGTTGAAGAAGCCGTGCAACTGGTCAATTTACCACTCAGGATCACCGATGATAAAAAAATTCCTTATGCCGTTTCATCATACCAGGTGATGTATAAAAGAAAAGCAGTTACTGAAGATGAGGGAACCGGAAAAGTATCACCCGTTATGAGTAATGTAGCAGATCTTTTCAGGGAAACTCCCCTGCCCGCACTTTGGAGAAAGATATTGACTGAACAATTGAAGCCCGGCGAAGAATTGTACTTTTTCGATATCGTTGCCAAAGATGCACAGGGCCACTTAATGTTTGCACCCGACCTCAGATTAAAGATCAAATAATGCCGGAGATCAGAAAAGCAACAATCGGGGATATTCCACTGATAAGAGAGCTCACTTTTGCCATATGGCCGCAAACCTATAGCAGTATTATAAGTAAAGCTCAACTTGATTATATGCTGGACATGATATACAGCCCGGCATCACTTCAAAAACAAATGGAAGAAGAAGGCTGCACTTTTATTATTGTATATGATGATGATGATGTGCCTGTTGCCTTTGCATCCTATAACGAGATCAAACCAAAGACCTGGAAACTGAATAAGATCTATATTCTTCCATCACAACAGGGAAAAGGTATCGGGAAGTTTATGATCAATTATATTGTTAATGAAATAAAGCCCCTACATGCAAAAGCATTGCAACTGCAGGTTAACCGCCAAAACAAAGCAAAAGATTTTTACAGTAAACTTGGTTTTACAATAATTGAAACCGCCGACTTTGATATCGGCAACGGATTTTTTATGAACGACTATGTGATGGAATTAGCTTTGTAGGAATTCGCCTGTGGCGAATTCACAAGAACACGCCACAGGCGTGTTCCTACAAACCGCCCAATTTGAAATTGAAGATTTTGCCCTAAAGATTCCCCAACGGATCAACGGATTAACCAATCAACGGATTAACGGTTTACCCATGCACCAACTGGTGTGTCTCCTTAATAATTCCCATCACAAATACACTCTGTACATTACCCATATTTTCCTGCTGGCTTAATTTATTCACATGAAAATCGTAGTAGGTATTCATGTCTTTACAAACCACTTTCAGCATAAAATCAAATTCGCCGCTGATGCTGTAGCATTCAATTACTTCATGCAGTTCGTTAACCATTTTTATAAATTTAACACCGGCAGTTTTGCTATGCTCCTTTAAAGAAACATAACAGATCACCATCAGGTTCAGGTCAATCTTGTTCTGGTCAACCAGCGTAACATATTGTTTTATCACGCCACTCTCTTCCATGCGCTTTATACGTTCATGAACGGGTGTAGTGCTCAGGTGAATTTTCTCCGAGATCTCCTTTACTGTAACCCTTGCATTTTCCTGCAAGAGTTTCAGAATCGCCATATCTTTCGTATCAAGCGAAACAGTCATAGTGGGTGAATTTTCTTTTTGGGTTGCTTTTGCCATAGTAAACTTTAGTTTTATCCTGAAATAATCACTTATACAGACTTATCTCCCAAAGTTAGTAAACTATTCAGAATATTATCCTGTAAAGTGTAAATTTGCATTCTAAACTTTATAACATGTCTACAATAACTAAAAATGCCATTGACTTTAAGCTTGCCAACAAGGTTAAAGATATGAGCCTCGCCGAGTGGGGCCGCAAAGAAATTATGTTAGCCGAAGCAGAAATGCCGGGCTTAATGGCCATCCGTGCCGAGTACGGTCCATCACAGCCTTTAAAAGGTGCAAGGATCGCAGGTTGTTTACACATGACCATTCAAACTGCAGTTTTAATTGAGACATTGACTGCCCTGGGTGCAGAAGTTAAATGGAGCTCTTGTAATATTTTCAGTACACAGGACCAGGCTGCTGCTGCTATTGCGGCTACGGGTATAGGTGTTTTTGCCTGGAAGGGACAAACACAGGAAGAATCTGATTGGTGTATTGAGCAGACATTATTTTTTGGTGGCGCTGACCGTCCTTTGAATATGATCCTTGATGATGGTGGTGATCTTACCAATATGGTTTTTGATACATATCCTGAGCTGATCCAGCATGTAAAAGGATTGAGCGAAGAAACAACTACCGGTGTTCACCGTTTATACGAGCGTATGGAAAAAGGTACTTTACCTATTCCTGCTATCAACATCAACGATTCTGTTACCAAATCTAAATTTGATAACAAGTATGGTTGTAAAGAAAGTTTAGTTGATGCTATCCGTCGTGCTACTGATGTAATGATGGCAGGCAAAGTTGCTGTTGTTGGAAGTTATGGTGATGTGGGTAAAGGTTCTGCTGCTTCATTAAAAGGTGCAGGTTGCAGGGTTATCATTACCGAGATCGATCCTATCTGTGCTTTACAGGCAGCGATGGACGGTTTTGAAGTGAAGCCAATGATCGAAGCAGTTAAAGAAGCTGATATTATTGTTACAGCTTCAGGTTGCCGCGACCTGATCACCGAAAAACATTTCCGTTTAATGAAGGATAAAGCAATCGTTTGTAACATCGGCCACTTTGATATTGAGATCGATATGGCATGGTTAAATGCAAACTATGGTAATACCAAAAATACCATAAAGCCACAGGTTGACCTGTACACTATCGAAGGTAAAGATGTGATCATCCTGGCAGAAGGACGCCTTGTGAATTTAGGTTGTGCTACAGGCCACCCGTCATTTGTGATGAGTGCTTCGTTCACAAACCAAACACTTGCCCAGATCGAATTGTGGACCAACACAGATAAATACGAGAACAAGGTTTATGTATTGCCAAAGGTCCTGGATGAGAAAGTTGCCCGTTTACACCTTGCAAAAATTGGTGTGGTACTTGATGTGTTAACTACAGAGCAAAGTGCTTATTTAGGACTTCCAAAAGAAGGGCCATTTAAAGTGGAGCATTACAGATATTAATAATTCCTTTGTCATCCCAAGCGTAGCGAGGGATCTAAAAAAACTAACCCCGATTCATTTTATGAACCGGGGCTTTTTTATTTTATTTTTTATGGAGTTTATTTTTTTACCAGGTCCTTTGTGGCTTCCATTATCGGATGCCTGTCGATAAACTGCGAGCATTCGTCAATTTTACCGGCATCGTTATAATGCTGGGTATTATGTACCCAAAATTTCAGATTCTTATCATTTGTATAGGTTACATCAACCATATACCAGTTAAGCATCCACTTGCCGGTAGCAGTTTGGCCACCATTGGGGCTTACATTTGCCATAACAGGTAAAAAGATAGGGTTGGACAACTTAATAGTTTTAATGATAGCAAATCTGCCGGCATAGTAGTCCTTTACTGCCTGCTTACCAACAAGGCTATCACCACTGCTCCACCTGAATTTTACATTATCATCCATGTTGGCAGTATAGCCATTAACATCTTTGTTTTCAAAAGCAGTCATGGTAGCTTTTGTAGCATTAACAAAATTGCTGTCCATGATCAGCTCAACAGGAGCTTTCCCGGTTTCGGTCTTTACTTCGGTTGCAGCGGTTTCGCTTTTCTTATCTTCATTGTTACAGGCAAACAAAAAAACAGTAACAAAAATTACTGAAATGATCTTTTTCATACAAGTTTAGTTTTAGTATTTAATAAAATGGTTAAAGAATGCTTGTGCAGGCAGAGGAAGAAAACTTTCTGGAGGGTAAGGATGAGAAGCAAAATAGGCATTAAATCCGGTTAATCAAATCATTCTTACTTTATTTTAAAAACTGTCTCCACTACAGGCCTGTTTTTAGATTAAATTTGTACTTCTTAATTTTATAAATGAGCAAGCTCTCCGTAAATATCAATAAACTGGCCACCCTCCGCAACAGCCGTGGCGGCAATAATCCTGACCTGGTAAAAGCTGCTTTGGATATAGAGCGGTTTGGCGCAGATGGTATTACCGTACACCCCAGGCCCGATGAACGGCATATCCGCTACGCTGATGTTTTTGCCCTAAAGAAAGTTGTACAAACCGAATTCAATATTGAAGGCAACTGTACCGAACAAAAATTTGTTGAGCTCGTGCTGGCAAATAAACCAACACAGGTAACTCTGGTGCCGGATGCACTTGGGCAGCTTACATCCAATCATGGATGGAATACGATCGAACATGCGGCATACTTAAAAGAAATCATTGACGTTTTTAAAAATGCAGGCATACGGGTTTCTATTTTTGTTGACCCGGTAGTGGAGATGATCGAAGGGGCTAAGACAGCAGGGACAGACAGGGTTGAGTTGTACACCGAATCCTTTGCAAAAGAATTTGCAACCGGGAATAAGGAATTAGGAATTAAGCCTTATATAGCGGCAGCAGTTAAGGCAAATGAATTGGGCCTGGGTATAAATGCAGGACATGATCTTGATCTGCAAAACCTCAAATATTTCTCAGAAAATATCCCAGGCTTACTGGAAGTATCCATTGGCCATGCATTGATATGCGATGCGGTTTATTTGGGGCTGGAGAATGCAGTGCAGTTGTATAAACGACAATTAAAATGATTTGTAAGAATCTAAGTAAAAATTAAAATTGAAATATTTACACCTGGCCTTACTAAGCATTGGCTTTCACCTGTCTTCTGCAGCGCAGGTAAAAATTCCTTCATATTACAAGCAATCCAAAAGCTTTACCGACTCTTTAAAAAAGATCATTCATGATATTGGCTTAGACAGCAGTTTTGATGCAGGAGAAGATGGTACCGAACAAATTTCTTTTGCTGTGATCGACCTTAGCGGCAGAAAACCTGTTTTTGGTGGCGTGAATGCTGATAATTTTATTTACCCCGCTTCAGTTTATAAAATGTATGTGGCGATGGAAGTATTGAAACAGGTGAGTAACAATGAATATTCTTTGTTTAAACAATACATAGTAAGGTCTCCTAA
>JBDSXS010000024.1:0-15248 GCA_039926045.1 Ferruginibacter sp. | reverse complement strand
GTTTTGGGTTCATAAGAAAATAGTCCGGCGATCAGTTATACTGCAAGTTAATATTTTTTTGCAGTCGTAGTTGTCAAAGACTTTTCATTGATAGATGGAGAATACGCAATTTATAACCACAGGTGTCCAGATCTGTTTCACAGATAACACGGATTTTTTCTGAGCTGATCTGTGAATCAATCTGCGTCAATCTGTGGTTAATTATTTTTGCCTTTCTAGAATGTGCTGTTAAAAAATTGTACCTTAATGATATAAAATGCAAATCTCAAACCGTTTTTGTTATGCTATACCCGGTGCGGAATTTTTTATCAAGCTTATCCCTGCTGTTATTTCTTTTTACTATAGCTGGTTGTGATACAGGAGAGAAAGAAGTTAGAGCTGAATTTGACAAACATACATTCGATCAGCAGGTGATCGATAAGCTCCCGCTTTATGATAGCCTGGTAGCGGCCATTATAAAGAACTTCCCTTCGTTCCAAAAATTTATCAGGGTTGAGGATTCTTATCGATCTTTCAGGTATAAGCCCACTTCGGAAGACCCTGACGTTTTTATAAAACTACCCCCGGCAGCGGAACCGGATATAGATCCGTATTACACCCGTTTGGGAAAGGACTTTATTTACGGATTTGATATTTTTAAAGACAGCAGCGTTAAGATATATGTGAGAAACACGTTCTCCTCAAAGTCGAAGGTAGATACATGGGAAAGCCTGTCTTATTATCCCAATGGAAATTTCCGTAAGAGGCAATTTCCTGAAAAAGATACTATACTGAATAAGAATTGGCAATACTGGGCCCGGTTTGATAAGCGGGGTGTATTTTGATAAGTATTCCGTTGCTGTTTCCCAGCAATGCCCTGGACAATCTCAGGCTCTATTCTCAACATTAATTATTGGTCAAATTGTCTCCATCTGATGGAAGCAGATCATCCCTGGTGGTTTTGGCCTGGTTCAATCCCTGTGTGTGCAATGCCGTATTTTTAACCGCATCCGTCATCGCATTCTTTATTGGCAGATCGTTTTTAATGGCTTTTCCAGTTTGTGCATTATTTGCCAAAACTTTATCTTTCATATTCTTTTTCATGTCCGGTCAATTTATTGTATAACCTAAAAAATTATGCCAGAAAAGACTTGCATTGGAAGATGCAAGTAGTGGTGGAAGTCCCACGGATCATTCGCCCTTTGAAAAGATATAATAGGGTATTTACAAAGGATAAAAAACTGTGAACAAATCAATGTTCACAGTTTTTTATTTACAAATCATCAAATCATTGTGTATTATTAATCCCTGTACGATTGTACATAGGTATTTAATTCAGTTCTGCTTGCCGGTAAAGTAAACAGGTCATAGAACTGCGTATAATTTGACCTGTCAACAAGATTACCGTAAGCCGCTTTGGTTAACTGAACCCTGTTGCTTTCATTGGTTACCATTTGTATCAGGTTCTTAGCCTGCGTTGCGGTAAAATAATAAGCTTCATTATTAAAAGTAGTAGTGAGGTAATTCATTTTTGCATATGGCAAAAACTGTGCGGTCACCGCCTGGTATAAATTATTATAATCCGTCTCCGACATAGGCGTTCTTGTAGTACCTGTACCAGGATAGGGATTACCATTATTACCTTGCCCTTGCCCGCTGTTTATAAATGCGGCCAGGTCATCACGGCTGCTTTGTGTATATAATAAACCGGATACCGTACTGAAGTTGACAGGATCAACTATAGTATGGTATGATAATTTAGCGAGGTATAACCGGCTGCTTTCTGAATTGGTCAATTGAATTAACTGGCTTGCCTGGCTGGAAGTAAAATAATTTCCCGGTGTATTAAATGCAGTTGTTATAGAATTCACTTGCGTATTACTGGAATATTCTCCCCTGATTGTTTGATAAAGACTATTAAAAGAAGCCTGAGACATAGCTGCGCCATTATTGCCATTATTACCACCATTATTGCCACCGTTATTACCGTCATTATTTCCAATAACATCTTCATCATAATAGTTTACATAATTCTGCAGGTCATTCCTGTTTGAAGCCACAATAAATAATCCATAAACCGTGCTGAAATTATTAGGATCTGTTACTGTGCGGAAAGATAATTTAGCCAGTGGTAACCTGTCCGATTCTGTTCTTACCTGTTGTAATAACTGTGCTGCCTGTAATGAGGTAAAATATGTATTGGGCGTATTGAAAATTGTAGAAATATATGCATTCCTGCTATCAACGGTACGTTGCAATCTCACGTTCCTCATTACATTATTGAAATCAGTACTGCTCATCGCTGTATGAGTGCTTGTTGCCGATCCTTTCCTTTTTTCAATAAGTTCCAGGCTGCCGTCTGCATTTACATTGATGTACATATCAAAATTGCGCCTAAGGTTGAATTGTGTGATCACATTACTTGCCCTACGATTGCCATATCCTGTTCCGGTTCCTGTTAAAGTCAGATCATGCATTCCGGCTACAAGGTCAGTAATTGTATTGATCTTATTTACCGCAGCCCCGGTATTTGGCACGTTGTAGTCAGTACCATCGATATTAACCTGTAGATTATTATTCCCATTAATTGTAATGTATACCGCACTTTCCCGCTGGGATTGTCGTTGCTGTGCCTGCAGGCTGTAGGCCATAGTTATAGATAATATAACCAGAAATATACTTTTCATGATCTTAAATTTAATTTAAATGTTGTGTTCCTGTATTACAAGTGAGAATATCATGCCAGAAAGGAATATCATCCATACATCAAATAATTATGTAACCTTTTACAAAAAAAAGGCAGTAAAAGCCATTAAGCTTCTCAGATTATATGAAGGTAGAGTTGGAGGGCAAAGTAGCTAAGAATCGTTTAAGATTTAGACCCTACAGCGGGCTATCCATATTCCTATTTGCTTCCGTGTATTTGTATTTTCCAATGGGCAAGATTTGGGACTTATTATGAGGTTTATGGGAAAGGGGGCTATTGAAAAAAATGGCCCAAATAAAAAAAGAAAGCAGCTGCCAAAGCCGAAATGGAGCACTGGCCTAGTTCTTCTGCTTTACTTCAAAACTGGCAGCGCCTATTTTTTTATTATTCTTTTTGTTATAAAGCGTAAGGGTAACCCGGCCGGGCTTATCTACACGCACTATGTATTGATCATCACCAGTGGAGTTAATGCTTCCTTCAGAAATTGAAACCGACAGGTTTTCGTTTTTAACTTTTTTAGCCTGGATATAGATCCTGTTATCACCCGCTGTAAAAAAAGTATAAGGAACTTTTGACTGGATACTGAAATCGTCATCCTCAACCAAAAAAGTTACCGGTTGCCTGCGGTATGCATTTACGGTTCTTTTATTTTGTACCGCTGCTTCCCAGGTGCCCGATCTTTTTATAAGCCTTAACACTTCCTCTTCCATGCCATATCCTTGATTGGTTTCGGCCTGTATACCGGATAAAGTACCGTTACGTGTTACAACAAATTTTACGATCACCGTATATTTTCCGGCAGGGGCATCATTATCTGCAGGAACATCCGGGTTTAAATTTTTGATGAGAAAATTTTTCCACGCAACTTCGCCCCCCGGGTAATTAGCTTCAACCTCAACTTTAGTGAAAACCTTATCTTCTAAGATAGC
This sequence comes from Ferruginibacter sp., assembly GCA_039926045.1. Taxonomy (GTDB): domain Bacteria; phylum Bacteroidota; class Bacteroidia; order Chitinophagales; family Chitinophagaceae; genus Ferruginibacter. The sequence goes on along the minus strand of JBDSXS010000024.1, from coordinate 11,633 downwards.
AGAATCAGGAGGAGGTGGTGTAACCTGTGCAGTTAAGGTTGCAGAAAACAACAGAAAAATTACCGTAAGTATTCTCAAAGGGACCATAGAGATTATTTCCGGCAAGATAATTTTTATTTTTTGATCTCAAGCAATTACTCAAAACCGCACAAAAAGTTCTGCCATTAATATCCCAAAGGAAATAATAAAACTGATGTACTCCAGCTTATTAAAAGGTGGCCTGAACAATAAGAAGAACCGAAGCGGCAAATAAAAAACGAACATACAGGTAATAGCCAGGTAAGGAGCAGCAATAAAAGCCGGTTGCCAGTGCTGCAATGCCATTAATAAAAATGCGTAACTAAAAAAGAAGAAAGCGGTAGTGATCAGATCATTCCCTGTTCTCAATACGATAGGAGCCAAAGGTTCGGTCTCCTTTTTATGATTAATGACCGATGCTACAACTGCCATATAGGTAATGAAGTAGCCCGCGGCTCCCCATATGAAACCGGTATCAGTTACACCCATTTTCCTGACTGCAGTAAATGGAACCAGCCACCAAAAAAATGCAAGGCAGCTGATGAATGCGGATAAACCGATGGCAGCGCTTTCAAAAGCCGACAGGGAGTTTTTATATTTCGTAAGTGCATCCATATCAGCAAAAGTTGTAAAGAAAGTGTAGCAACCCAGCCCAACAGCGATAATATTCAGTAACATTAGAATGATGCAGGATAAAGCCAAATGCTGCTGCTGCCACCCGATCAGTGGATCAAGCAAAAAGAAATACAGGAGCAGCATAGCTATATCAGGTACCAATTTATACACAACCAATTTCGGGGAAGACAAATTTTGCTGTGATAAATTCATAAGCAGTTAATGAGATTACAATGTAAACAATTTTTTTTCACTGTTCCGGCTGTCGTGCTTTTTTGCGACAAAAATTAGTGGAACAGTTTTTGTCTTACCATAACAATAACCGCCAACATGAATAAAGCAATACATCTTGTAGGTATCTCAGGCAGCTTGCGAAAGGGCTCTTTTAATACTATGCTGCTTAAAACTGCTGCTGAACTTTTACCCGATCATGTTACTGTTGAATTGCTCTCTTTTGCCGACCTTCCCGTATATAATGCCGATATGGATATACCTTTCACTACCTCAAGGCCCGAAGCTGTTAATAAATTCAGGGATGTTTTGGCAACGGCAGATGGTATTATCATCGCTTCGCCTGAATATAATTATTCTATACCGGGAGGTTTAAAGAATGCTGTTGACTGGGCATCCCGTGGTAAGGATTCCCCATTGATAGGTAAGCATGTTTCTTTAATGGGTGCTACAGACGGACAATGGGGTACAGCACGAATGCAGCTTACATTTCTTCCGATATTTAATACTTTAAAAATGCAGCATCTGAATAAATTTGAAGTTTTTGTGTCACTGGCCCAAAAGAAATTTGATGTGGATGGAAAACTTACTGATGATGATACCCGGGAGATCTTAAAAAAACATCTTGAATATTTCCTGATAACTATTGTGAATTAGTTATCAACAAAATTTTGATACAAGGAAATAAAACGCTCCCCACAATTGGCGGTATAAAATGATTGCCAACCATTTAAGTATGTGTCGTATAGACCCCAGGTATATTTACTCAAACTGAGCAGGTGGTTTAGCTAATAAAAAACCGCGGTTTTATGTTTATATTTAAGCAGGCTTATTCCTTATCCAAAATTATCTAATATGAAAAACTTCATCCTCTTCCTGGTACTTACAGCTTTAATTGCTTCCTGTGCACCTTCAGTAACCGTACAACAGGCTGCCAACCGGAATTATAAAATGGCCAGAGGCGTAAAATAATGTCGCCAGGCTGATCCATTAGTTAAACCGAGCAACGGTCATAGATCTATTTTTTCCCTTTATAAAAAGCAAGGTTGTCAAAGCCAATGTAATTCCAAATGCGATGAAGGCAGATTCGTATTCCCCGCCTTCAAGGGCCGATAATAAAAAAATAAAAAGCAGGGCCGTTATCCATACCAATATGATGATACTCCACCTGGCAAATTCACTTTTTATGCTAACCAGGCTCATGGCGTTCCCATAACAAAATAGGCATGCAAAACACAACCCACTGCAAAACTTGCAATAAATGCCCCGGTTGAGTAAAATCTGGAGTAAAACACAGAGATCACTACATCAAAAAAACCGGTAACAATAAAGACCAGGATAATGTTAGCCAGTCCCAGGGCAGGTACAACCATCGTTTAATAGAATTCATACACCGGGTTTAATAATTCAGTTATGTGCTCTTATTGGCATTAACCTTGCAATTGCATTCAATTCAATACCTTTAACCATTAAAAATGTAAGATCAGCTATTTAAATTATCTATGATCAAAAAGAGCCTTTATATCTGTACCATTTTTTCCGCTCTTATCATTTTTTATAACCCAGCCTCAGCACAGGATACCACCACTTTTTTCCTGGCCAGGAAAAAAGGATTAATGGGCCGTTTTGGTAAAAGTATTTCAAGAACCCCGCCTAATGAAGCCCCTGTTAAAATAGAAAATCCTTTCCTGGTCTACAAGGGAAAGATCATAAGGTCCATTGAAACCATAAGCCTGGGCTTTGAATATGATATAGATGACACGACCAGGATAAAAAATGATCTTGGTGTGAGGATAGCCAAAACATTTCATAAAAACTCTGCTGAAAGTGTAATTGAGAAGAATCTTTTTTTTAAAAAAGGAGACCATTTATCACCTTACCTGCTTGCCGATAATGAAAGATATTTAAGGGACCTTGTTTATATTAAAGATGCCAGGATATATGTTGAGCCGGTTGATGGGCATGCTGACTCGGTGGATGTAGTGGTGGTAACCAAAGACATTTTCTCTATCGGGCTAAGAATTAATATAAGCAGCAAAGAAAAAGGCAGGGTTGAATTAAGAGAAGAAAATTTTTTAGGAACCGGCAACCGTATTTTGGTCAGCGGGTACTACGAAAAGCCCAGGTCGCCGGCAACCGGGATCGGGGGTGAGTTGATAAAGCGAAATATTTACGGCTCTTTTATTGACCTGGTTGCAGGTTACCAGGATTATAGATATGCATTCAGCAGCGGGCGAAACCAGGAAACTGTTTTTTATACAAGGTTGGAAAAGCCATTGGTTACTCCTTACATACCAAGCACAGGAGCAGTGGAATGGTCGTACCAGCGAACGAGAAATACGTATGATACCGATACAATTTATAATGACCGGTATAAGTATATCAACTACACTTTAGATGCCTGGTTGGGATACAGTTTAGACAATAAACGTTCATTGTATCAAAACAGAGAGGTACGTATGCATCGTTTTATTGCTATCAGGGGATTCAAAAAGTTCTTCCGGATAATACCGGCACAATATAGAATAAAGTACAAGCCTAGTTTCGCCGACTTTACCGGAGCACTGACTTCACTGAATTTTTTTCGCCAGGTGTTCTATAAAACAAGTTTTATTTATGGGTTCGGAAGGAAAGAAGATATTCCCGAAGGATTTAGTGCAGCAACAACTTTAGGATACGTAAGAACAGAAAGCGGTATTATCGATAGCAGGCGGCCGTATGGAGGTATTGACCTGTCGCTTTCTAATTTTAGAAAAAAAGGTTTGTATGTTAATTACACCTTAAAGTTGGGAGGGTATTTTTACCGCAACCATTTTGAGGACGTGGGTATGCTATTTAATCTGGAGCGGTTCACACGCCTGCGAAAAATGAGCTCTGCATGGTATAACAGGGTATTTATGAGCGCTGGCATAACTGCCCAGGTAAACCCGGTTTTAAACGAACCGTTGTACCTGAACAGTAATTTTGGATTACCTTATTTTAGTAATGATTCACTTGAGTCAGATCTAAGAGCAACAATAAAAGTTGAATCGGTTTTTTACAATACCACCAAAATACTGGGCTTTAGGTTTGCGCCTTTTATATTCAGCGATGCTATACTGCTTAAACCATCGAAAATGAATTTACAGCATAGTGATATTTTTACTGCCATCGGTGGCGGTGTTCGCACCCGTAATGAGAACCTGACATTTGGCACAATTGAATTAAGGGCTTATTATTTCCCAAGAACCAATGGAGAAATGAATCCATGGAAAATAGAGATCAACAGCAATATTCGCTTTAAATTCAGAAGTAGTTTTATAAGCCGCCCGGATTTTGTGATGGCCAATTGATACCGGTAAATTTCGCAGGGTATAATAAAAAAGCCATTCACCGTTTGGCGAAAGGCATATAAAGAATTGCTGAAAGCTTAGATCAGGTCGAGTGCCAAAGCAAAAAAAGTAACATTAAAAGGCAGTACCATACTTACCCACGAGCCCATGGGCGAGAACAATACAATAAAAAATATAGCAACAGAGAGTAAAAATAATATCCAGTATAATCCGGTCCTTTTTTTTGTTGTTTCCATTTCAATTAATTTTTGCAAATATAAGGCAGAAGTTTTTATTGGCTGAAATTTTACAGATTCTCTGTAAATTTTTTCTGTAAAGTGTTATATTGCCGATTCTTAACCCTTTTGGATGATTTTACATTTTTATTTGCGCTATTCCACCAAGTTTGGCCAAACACTTTTTGTTTCGGGTAATATTCCTAAGCTTGGCAATGACGAAATTACAGATGCTTTTACCCTCACTTATCTAAACGACCAGCTCTGGCATGGCAGTATTGAGATAGATGATCAAGAATGTACCGAACCACTTTACTATAAATATATACTTCAGGATGAGAACAATGACCGGGTTGCCGAATTTGGCAACGACCGGGTAATTGATTGCAGTAAATTAAAAGCATCAAAAATTGTGCTTTCTGATACCTGGAATTATGCCGGAGAATTTGAGAATGCTTTTTTTACCGCCCCCTTCACCGATGTTTTACTTAAACGCAAGCCCGCTAAAAAAACTGAACAGAAAAAAACGGTGAAATCGGCTACACATGAGTTCAGGATAAAATCACCGGTGCTGCGGGAAAATGAAATGATCTGTATCAGTGGCTCATCAGCGGCCCTGCACGACTGGAACAAAGAAGCCGTTTTATTGCTTACCAAAAAAGACAACTGGTGGACCATCCAGATTGACCTGGCTAAAGCAGCTTTTCCATTGGTATATAAATATGGCATCTACAACAGCAGGGATAATAAATTCGTGAGGTTTGAAGACGGGAATAACCGGATATTATTAAATGATAAAGGCAAGAGCACGTTCACCATTATTCATGATGGATTTGCACAACTGAACAATGTGAACTGGAAAGGCGCCGGTGTGGCCATCCCTGTTTTTAGTTTACGCAGTAAAAAGAGTTTTGGTACCGGTGAGTTCACCGATCTTAAACTACTGGTTGACTGGGCAAAAAATACCGGTTTAAAAATGATACAGTTGCTCCCGGTAAATGACACTACTGCCACCTATAGCTGGAAAGATTCGTATCCTTATTCAGCCATATCAGCCTTTGCTTTGCACCCCTTGCTCTTAAACCTGGAAACTGTTGCCGGTAAAAAAAATGCCGCTGTCATTACAGCGCTTGCTTCAACAAAAAAACAACTGGATAAACTTGCTGAACTTGATTATGAGGAAGTGATGAAGATCAAGATCGCAACCATCCGGCAATTATATGGACTGCAGAAAGAAAGTTTCAAAGACGACCTGGGGTATATCAATTTCTTTGAACTTAACCGCCACTGGCTTGAACCTTATGCAGCTTTTTCTTATTTACGGGATAGTTATAATACCGCTGATTTCAATGACTGGAAAACAAATGCAGTATATGTTGAAAATGAGGTAGAGCAATTGGTAAGTCCACAGCAAAAGCATTACGATGAAATTGCATTGCATTATTTTACGCAGTACCATTTGCACCTGCAGTTAAAAGATGCTACTGAATATGCACATAAGAATGGCGTGGTCATCAAAGGAGACATTCCTATCGGCATTTGCCCCAACAGTGTAGATGCATGGATAGAACCGGGCCTCTACCACATGGATGAACAGGCTGGGGCACCACCCGATGCTTTTACTGCAAAAGGGCAGAACTGGGGCTTTCCTACTTACAACTGGGAGGCCATGCAAAAGGATAATTTTACCTGGTGGCGCAAGCGTTTTGAGCAGATGAGTAATTATTTTGATGCCTTCCGTATTGATCATATCCTGGGATTTTTTCGCATCTGGAGCATCCCCACGCATGCTGTTGAAGGCATACTGGGCCGCTTCATACCTGCCATACCTGTATCAATAAATGAATTGTTTGCAAAGAATATAAGTTTTGAAAGATACCGGTATACAGAACCTTATGTAACAGATTCTTTCCTGATCGAGCTTTTTGGAGAGAAAAAAGATGCGGTAAAAAAACATTTTTTCAATGGGGTTAAACTCAAAGAGAAATTTAATACCCAACGTAAGGTTGAGGCTTATTTTAAAACAGACCAGGCCTTTGACAATAAAGTGAAGCAGGGTTTGTATGACCTGATCACCAATGTTATCTTTTTTGAAGTGGAGGATTCAAATGGGCAGGAATTCCATTTCCGCATCTCTATGGAAGATACTTTCTCTTTTAAAAATCTTGATAAACATTCTCAAAAAGAATTAAGGACGCTGTACATAAATTATTTCTACCACCGCCAGGATGAGCTTTGGCAAAAAGAAGCCATGAAAAAACTGCCGGGCTTAAAAAGTAATACAGCCATGCTGGTTTGTGGTGAAGACCTGGGCATGGTGCCACATTGTGTTCCTGAAGTAATGGAACAACTCGGTATTTTAAGCCTGGAGATCCAACGGATGCCTAAAAAAACGGGCATCGAATTCTTTCACCCCAAAGACGCACCTTACCTGAGCGTTGTATCACCCTCTACACATGATATGAGTACGATACGCTCGTGGTGGGAAGAAGACAGTTTTAAAACAAAACATTTTTTTAATCACCTGATGGGGCAAAGTGGTGAACCCCCTTTTTATTGCGAGCCATGGATTAATAAAGAAATTATCCTGCAGCACCTGTATTCACCCGCCATGTGGAGTATTTTCCAGTTACAGGACCTGATGGGCATGAATGCCGACATCAGGCGGGAAGACCCTGATGAAGAAAGAATTAATAATCCTGCAGAAGCCGAACATTACTGGAATTACCGGATGCATATTACTCTTGAGGACCTGCTGAAACGAAATGAATTTACGGAAGAATTAAAAAAATATATTTTGGAAAGCGGTAGATAATTAACAGTGCCATGAAAGTTCAATACAACACATACAACCTCCCTTTTCATCATCCTTTCACCATTTCTAAAGGAACTAAAACACACCAGCCAACATTGATAGTGGAGCTGGAGTTTATGGGCATAACAGGTTATGGCGAAGCGCCTGCCATCAGCTATTATAACATCCCGGTTGAAAAAATGGTGGAGGACCTGGAACGCAAAAAAATGTTTGTTGAAAAATTCGCTTTCTCCGATCCGGAAAGATACTGGCACTACCTGCATCACTTATTTCCCGCAAACCCTTTCCTGGTTTGTGCTTTGGACATGGCCGCTTGGGATATTTATGGCAAGCTGAAAAGAAAACCACTGTATAAATTGTGGGGATCAGATACATCAACCGCACCGCTAACAGATTTTACCATTGGTATTGATACGATAGAGAACATGGTTGTCAAAATGAAAGAAAGGCCCTGGCCCATTTATAAAATAAAAGTTGGAGTAGATGCTGATATAGAAATGGTTACTGAATTACGCAAACATACCGATGCGGTTTTCAGGGTTGATGCAAACGCAGGCTGGACATTGGAGCAGGCGCTGCAAAAGATCCCTTTATTAAAAGAATTGGGGGTTGAATTTGTAGAGCAGCCGTTGGCCAAAGATGATTGGGACGGGATGAAAATATTGTTTGAACAGTCTGTGTTGCCATTGATAGCAGATGAAAGTTGTGTGGCAGAATCAGATGTAGAAAAATGCCATGGACATTTTCATGGCATCAATATTAAGTTAACCAAATGCAGTGGCATTACGCCTGCACGGCGAATGATAACCAGGGCAAAAGAGCTGGGCATGAAAGTGATGGTAGGCTGTATGAATGAAAGTTCAGTAGGCACAGCAGCCATCGCACAACTGGCGCCCATGCTGGATTATGTTGACATGGATGGCCCGCTATTATTGGCTGAAGATACTGCCGAAGGCGTGAAATTCGAATTTGGGAAAATTTTGTATAACGATTCACCCGGATTGGGAATTAAAATTATATGATACAGGTATTGATCTTTATTGCCATTATTGCTACTGCTATTTTGATCTATTTTAATAAAAAAGTAGAGAACAGGAGGATCGACAGGAGCAATAGGCTTGCTGAAAAACAGGAAGAATTGATACGAATGCTGCAGGAGAAGAAGAGGAAAGAAAATGATGATGCTGAGCTGGGTGATATATAGGATCCTTATCTAAGCGGATTTTCGGCAAAGAGCTGAAAGAGAAAAGAGTGAAAGAGATGAGCCTGGTCTCTCTTTTCCTCTTTTGTCCACTCAGCCAATATTTTCAGTCTATAAAAAAAATCTTTGTATGCGAATAAAAAAATTAACTTTCTAAAAATAATTTTTATGAGAAAGAATTATCTCCTGTATACTCTATCACTTGTGTTTGGATTAATAATAAACACGAGCTGCAATGATCAAAAGAAAAAAGAAGCAGAAGTTCCGGCTGATGCAGCCAGCCATCCCGCCTGGAGTGCACAAAGCAATATTTACGAAGTGAATCTTCGGCAGTTCTCAGGCGCAGGAACGATCATAGCATTTGAAAAAGACCTGCCGAGGTTAAAAGAAATGGGGGTGGAAGTATTGTGGTTCATGCCTATTACGCCCATTGGCCTGGAAGGCAGAAAGATGACAGAAAAAGATATGGGTAGTTATTATGCGGTTAAAGATTATAAAGGTTTCAATCCCGAGTTTGGAACAATGGATGACTGGAAAGCTTTTGTAAAGCATGCGCATGATATGGGCTTTAAAGTAATTACAGATTGGGTTGCCAATCATTCTGCTCCCGATAACCATTGGATGAAAGCACATCCTGATTTTTATGCAAAAGATTCTGCAGGGAAACTGATCGCACCTTATGACTGGACAGATGTACGTAAATTAAATTATGCCAATCCTGAATTGAGGGACAGTATGATCGATGCCATGAAGTTTTGGGTAACTGAAACCGGCATTGATGGTTTCCGTTGTGATGTGGCTGATGATGTACCGGCCGATTTTTGGAAAGCTTGCATTAATGAATTACGGAAACATAAAAATGTTTTTATGCTGGCTGAAGGGAAAAAAATGGAACTGTATGATGCCGGATTTGATGAGACCTATGCATGGGATATTATGGTTGCCATGACGGAACTGTATGCCGGAAAAAGATCTGTGCTTCAATTTGATTCGCTCATCAATGCTGACATTGCCCGTTACCCCAAAAAGGCTTACCGCCTGTTCTTTACAACCAATCATGATGAGAACAGCTGGAACGGTACTGAGTTTGAAAAATACGGGGATGCTTATAAAACCTTTGCGGTATTTGCTCAAACCATGTACCAGAGTGTGCCGCTGATCTATAATGGGCAGGAAGACATGAATAAAAAGCGCCTGAAATTTTTTATTAAAGATACCATAGCGTGGGATGGAAAAAATCCTATGACGCCATTTTATAAAACCATGCTTGCCCTTCGCAAATCCAATATGGCTTTGGCCGCAGATGCTTCATATAAAAAATTAGCAAGTTCTGCGGATGCTTCCATTTTTGCTTACGGGAGAGAGAAAGAAGGGCATAAAGTTGTGGTCATTTTAAATTTATCAAAACAGGCTCAAAAGTTTACTATCAAGGATGTATCGATCAATGGCGACCCTATGAATATTTTTATGGGGGTGAAGGAAAAAGTAAATGAAGCACATGAATTCAGTATTGAACCCTGGGGCTATATTGTTTATGATTACCAATAATTTTTTTGATCCAAAGGCACCATCAGCAGAATAATTTTTGTCGGGTAATAAATTATTGTATTTTTAACAAAGTGTATTTTTTACACAATTGCTTTATTTACAAAAATGATTGCTATGTCAGAAATTGCCCAATGGGAAAAACCCAAACTAAGTTTATCGCAGATCATTAATATGAGTGTTGGTTTTTTTGGGATCCAGTTTGGCTGGGATCTGCAACGGGCTAATATGGGGCCTATCTACGAACACCTCCACGCTAATGCAGATCAAATTCCTTTTCTTTTTCTTGCAGCACCCTTAACTGGTTTGCTTGTTCAGCCCATCATAGGGTATATGAGCGACAGGACATGGCATCCAAAATTTGGCAGAAGACGGCCTTACTTTTTAATTGGCGCCATTTTCAGTACAATAGCACTTGTTTTTATGCCACATAGCAGTGTGTTGTGGATGGCTGCAGGTTTACTATGGATCATGGATGTTTTTGGTAATGTGGCCATGGAACCTTTCCGGGCATTTGTTGCTGATAAATTAAATGAGAAGCAACGCACGCAGGGATTTGTTATGCAAAGCCTGATGATAGGCCTCGGAGGCAGCATTGCATCCGCCTTGCCTTATATAATGACAAATTGGGTAGGTATGGAATCTACCGCTGCAAGCGGTGTTATTCCTGATAATGTTAAATGGAGCTTTTATGTTGGTGCGTTTTTCTTTTTAGCTGCAGTTTTATATACAGTATTTACCTCCAAAGAATATCCTCCCCCAGACCTGGGTTATAAAGAAAAAGTACAAGAATCAAACAGGGGTTTTGGAGGTGGCGTAAAAGAGATATTTCATGCTATTGCCCATATGCCAAAAAAAATGAAGATACTTTCTTTAGTACAGTTCTTCACCTGGCCCGGATTATTTTTAATGTGGTTTTATTACAATACAGCTGTAGCAAGAAATATTTTTCATGCCACCAGTGAGACCGATCCATTATATGGGATAGGAACAAATTTTGGAGGGCTTACACTTGCCTTTTATAATGTTGTCACATTCGCATTTGCTTTCGTTCTTCCATCCATAGCTAATAAATTGGGCAGAAAATTAACTCACAGCATTTGTTTATTGTGCGGAGCAATAGGTTTAATAAGTGTTGCATTTGTTGAAAATAAATATATGCTGTTTGGGTGTATGACAGGCGTAGGTATAGCATGGGCCAGCATCCTATCGATGCCTTATGCCATGTTAAGTGGTGTATTGCCCGAAAATAAGATCGGGGTTTACATGGGCATTTTTAATTTCTTCATCGTTTTACCTGAGATCATTGCTTCCCTTGGCTTTGGCTGGGTCATGAAAAATGTATTGCATAACGACAGGCTTGCTGCTGTTCAGATCGGCGGTATGCTGATGATCATTGCCGCATTACTCTGTTATTTTTTATTAAAGGAAAAAGATTAGGTATGAAATAACTTTTGCTTTCTTTTGTTGCTGCTGTTTTTTGTTTTACTGCTTTTTCTCAGGAAAAGTATAATTGCTATCCAACACATTGGTGGGCCGGTATGAAATGGAATAAGTTGCAGATCATGGTTCATGGAAAAAAAATTGCGGATAATTTTCCCATGATAAAAATGAGGCCGGAAGGGGTGAAACTGGCTACAGGCGTGAGGCTGATGAAGATT
>JBDSXS010000023.1:0-2740 GCA_039926045.1 Ferruginibacter sp. | reverse complement strand
CTGTTAAAGTTTCTTCTCCGGGTTTGGGGTGGCTGCAACAGGCATTCGTCCATAATCCCCCGCTGTGATATTTTTTGTCGGCCCTTTTTTGTAACAGCATTTCACCCTTTTCATTAAAAATAAAAATGCTGAAAGCCCTGTGCAACAGGGCTTTTTGATGAACTTCCATTTTTTCCATGGTGCCCGTTTGCACATCATGTTCATCTACCAAAATAACATCCATGAGTCCTGGTTAATATAAATTGAATTGACTTCTTAATCCTGCTTTAGCAACAATATAGGCTTTACCGTAATTAGGAATGCGGATGCGTTGATCCATGATATTGGCAGGTGCGGTACGTTTTATTTTTTTAAACAGCGATAAATAATATTTATAAGCTACATATACACCAAACCTGGCTTTGTTGGGTAAATTCAAAATTCCCTCATAAGCATTTTCAAAATCTACAGCTATATCATCCTCAATTTGCTTTTTCATGCATGATGTAAAATTTGTAAAATCAACTTCGGGGAAATAAGACCTGTTCAATTGTTCATAATCGGCTTTCACATCACGCAAAAAATTAACTTTCTGAAAAGCTGCACCCAATGCCTGGGCAGATGGCTTCAGGTCATTATACATATTTTTATCCCCTTCGCAAAAAACATACAGGCACATCAGGCCTACCACTTCGGCACTGCCATATATATAATCTTTATACCCATTGCTGTTGTATTCGGTTTTGCTGAGATCCATTTCCATGCTGCTGAAAAAAGCTTCGATCAGGTCATGTGAAATATCATAATCCCTTACAGTGATCTGGAAACTATGCAAAATTGGATTTAAACTGATGCCTCGTTCAATAGCTGCGTAAGTATCTCTTTTGAATTCCGTCAGCAGTTCCTCTTTTTTGTATTGGTGGAAAGTGTCCACGATCTCATCCGCAAAGCGGACAAATCCATAAATATTGCAGATAGGTGTACGCAACTCGGGGTGCAGTAATTTAATAGCGCTGCTGAAGGAAGTGCTGTACTTTTCAGTTACAGCCTTGCTGCACTGTTGGCTCACATCATGGAAAAGCTTAATCATTTCCTTTTACAAATTTCGTTTTCAATTATAAAGTCGATCTTTTAGCGGATACTAATCGCTAAAATACAGTTTTTAATTTTGTTGATATGCTTTATCGCCCACTGGCTGCCCGGTATTAACAAAAAAATACTTATCCAAAATGCTTTATTGCCTGTTTGGCAACAACCTCTCCGCTTATTAAACTGGGTGGCACTCCGGGACCGGGAACAGTTAGCTGACCGGTGTAAAATAAGTTTTTTATTTTAATACTCCTGCAAGCAGGTTTCAAATTCGCCGTTTGCATTAAAGTATTTGCCAATCCATAGGCATTTCCTTTAAAGGAATTATAATCATTTACGAAATTACTTACCGAGTAGGTTTTCTTATAAATGATGGATTCTTTTATATTTTGCCCGGTATATTGCTCAAAACGTTCCATTATTTTTTCAAAATAGGTTTCTCTCAGTTCTTCCGTATCTCCCTGTAAACCTGTAGCCACAGGAATTAAGAAAAACATATTTTCATGCCCTTCAGGTGCTACGGTTTCATCCATTACTGATGGTATACATACATAAAACAAAGGATCAACAGGCCATTGTTTGGTAGTGTAGATCTCTTTACCATGTATTTCAAAGTCGCTGTCGAAAAACAGGGAATGATGTACAACGCCTTCCAGTTTTTTATTTAACCCCACATAGTACAATAAACAACTTGGCGCCATTACCCTTTTGTCCCAGTATTCATCACTATAGCTCCTGCAGTTTGCAGGCAACAGTTTGGTTTCAATAAAATGGTAATCGGCTGCACCTATTACTACATCAGCATCATAACTGTTGACCATTGACCGTTGTTCGGCCCCAGGGCCGTGTGGGTTGACCGTTGTTAAGGCAGTTACAGACTTTGCTTTACCTTGTTCTATCTTTATTTCATTTACATCACTGTTAAAGATAAATTTTACCCCAAGCTCTTTAGCTACGCTGTACATGCCCTCAACGATCTTATACATGCCGCCATGGGGGTACCAGGTGCCCAGCTTCATATCTGCATAATTCATCAGACTGTATAAAGCTGGTGTATTTTCAGGCAATGCCCCCAAAAACAACACAGGGAACTCTAGCAATTGCTGCAGCTTTGGGTTCTTAAAATATTTACTGATGTGCTTTTTCATAGATGTAAACACATCCAGTTTAAAAACACCTTTTGCCAGGTCCCAGTCTAAAAACTCGGTGTATGACTGACCAGGTTTATGAACCAGTTTATTAATACCTACCTCGTACTTATAAACTGCTTCTTCCATAAAGCTGTCCAGTTTGGCTGCACTGCCGGGTTCAATACTTTCAAATAACTTTTTTAAGGCTCCATAATCAGCCGGGATATCCATCGGTTCTTCATTCCCTCCAGGGGTCTTCGACCAATAAACACGATAAGAAGGGTCCAGCCTGTCCAGCCTGTAATAATCAGCAACTTTTTTTCCAAAGCAATTAAAAAAACGCTCAAACACATCAGGCATCCAATACCAGCTTGGGCCCATATCAAAAGTAAAACCTGATTCCTTTAACTGCCTTGCCCTTCCGCCGGCTGTGCTTTGTTTCTCAAGAACAGTTACATCCCATCCGGCCTTTGCCATAAAAGAAGCAGCCGATAACCCTGCAAAACCGCTTCCTATAATTACTGCTTTTTTCAATCTGCGAA
>JBDSXS010000022.1:0-12668 GCA_039926045.1 Ferruginibacter sp. | reverse complement strand
TTTAAATTGCTTTTTCAGCTGCATTTCTTAATTTTAACGTTCAACAAAAAAATATGGCTAAACTGGATGCCAACAGCACTTTAAAACGGTTAAGGAACAGGTACAGGCTGGTGGTTATGAATGAGGATACTTATGAAGAAGTAGTTAAGTTCAATCTTAGCCGGTTAAGTGTATATATATTTTTAAGCACAGTATTCGTTGTATTAGTGGGTTTGATCATTGCCTTATTGGTTTTCACCCCTTTAAAATATTATTTACCCGGCACGGGTTATGGTAATGTGAGGCAAATGCGGGAGTATAGAGCATTGAAATTCAGAACAGATTCTATGGAGAATGCGTTGCAGTACAGGCAAAAATATTACGACGACCTGCATAAAGTGTTGAATGGCGGACTTCCGGTTTTGGATACCAATAAGCTGAAATTGCCCCCGGTGGAAAATATAACCGAGTAATTGTTTGTAACATAAAACTTAACTATATGTTTAATTCAAAATCCAAGTCATCTTTTGATGCAACCTCAACCAACGCCAGTACCATGATTGGTGCAGGCACAACGATCAACGGCGATCTTGAAAGCAACGGCGATATCCGTATCGACGGAATTTTAAAAGGCAACCTGAAGGGCAGGGCTAAAATTATCATCGGCACCGAAGGTATTGTAGAAGGCAATATCGAAGGCTTGCAGGCTGATATCATGGGACATGTTACCGGCTGTATTAAAGTGCAGGAACTTTTATACCTGCATGGAAACACCGAAGTACAAGGTGATATTTATGCCGGCAAATTACAGGTAGAACCAACAGCAGTTTTTAATGGGAAATGCCATATGGGCGCTAATGTTGTAGAGCTGAACAATGGGGTAGCCAATGCCATAAATCAATAAAAACCTTTTAATGAATTTTAGTTTTAAAGCTGTACTTCCTTTATTTATTACTTTTTTCGTTTTAACGGCAATAGTAATTGCGGGCATTTTCTTATTTGCTGATAAAGGAATTGATTATACTGTTGTGATGGCAGGGAACTGTTTGTTCTTTTTAATAAGCCTGTTGGTGTTCAGGATGCAATACCTTGCCATGTATAATGCCAACCCCAATGTTTTCATAAGGAGTGTTATGAGTGGTATGATCATTAAGGTATTTGGTTGTGTTATCGCAGTAATAGGGTATTACCTGGTTAGCGGCGCCGCATTTAACAAGCCCGCTGTGTATGCATCAATGGTTATTTATATTGTGTACCTGGTGGTGGAGGTAAGAACAATTATGAAGCTGAACAAAACTAAAAATGCCTAAGCAGGAAGCCCCTCTTTTACAGTTGCAGTCTTATTTACCGGATGAAAGCTTTGAACAGGTATTGTATTACCTGCAGCATCATAAAGTACACCTTACCATCAGCCGTAAAAGGCAAAGTATCCTGGGCGATTACCGCCATGCTCATTCCGATAAAAATCACCGTATCAGTGTTAATGGCAACCTGAACAAATATGCATTTTTGATCACCCTACTGCATGAACTTGCGCATTTGTTCACTTACGAACAATTTGGTCACTCCGTAATGGCGCATGGTAAAGAGTGGAAAAATGAGTTCGGTAAGATACTGGCTAAGTTTGTATTGCAAAAGATATTTCCACCTGATATTGAAAAGGCATTGCTGAACACTTTACATAACCCCGCTGCCAGCAGTTGCGGCGATGAAAAGCTGTTGAGGGTATTGCATAGATACGATGAAAAAATAGCCGGCGTTAACCTGGTTGAACAGCTTACTGAAGGCACTTTATTTGCAATCAAGGGCGGAAGGATCTTTAAAAAAGGCGAAAAAATAAGAAAGCGTTTTAAATGTGTGGAAGTGAAGACAGGGAAATTGTACCTGTTCAGCGGGATGTATGAAGTAAGCCTGCTATAATGTATCCAGTTCTTTTATCATCCATACATCACAGCCCGTATGGCCGCTGCTGCCTTGTGCAGCCGATAAGTAAGTAAAGCCCAGTTTTTCATACATAGGGATGGCGATGGTAAGTTCAGGCATGGTCTCCAGGTAGATCTTTTTATAGCCCATTTCTTTTGCAGCAGTTATACATTTTTCCATCAACATTTTTCCAATACCTTTTCCTCTTCCTGCAGGGGATAAATAAAGTTTTACCAGTTCACAAGTACCTGGCGGCAGGTTTGCTGTTGGGTAGATGCCGCCACCACCGATGATGGCTCCCCCGATCTCTGCCACATAATAAATGCTTTTGTCCGCTTTAAAGATATCAAACAGCTGATCAGTAGTGTCATCATAATACACGGTGTTGGGTTTATTGGCTTTAAATTCAGCCAGGGTACCACGAATGATCGCTGCCAGTGCTTTGTTATCGCCGGCTTGGATTATCCTGATCAAAATATTACTCATATGATGTGTTACAGATATTGTTCAAACCTACGGAAAAAATATAAAGCAGTGAACAAGATGGAGATTCACCTGTTCTATCCAAGTTAACCTACTGTTTAACCCAATAAGTTATATGGTTTAACAAAAATCATTTATTTTCGGTAATAATTTAACCTTTAAGCACAATTGACTGTAACCTTAAAATATAGTGAAGAAGAACTGGTAATGCTGTTGCAGAACCAGGATCAGCAGGCATTTTCATACCTGTATGATAACTATTCTGCAGCCTTGAACGGGATTATCTTCAGGATGGTAGAGAACACAGAGCTTGCAGAAGACATTTTACAGGAGGCTTTTGTGAAGATCTGGAATAATTTCTCCAGTTACGATACAGGTAAAGGCAGGCTTTTTACCTGGATGCTGAATATTACAAGAAATCTTACCATTGATACATTGCGGAGTAAAGGATATAAAAAACAGTCAAAAATCTCAAGTGATGAAAATTCCGTAGATAATTTGAGCAGTGACAGCAAAATGGCCGAAAGGTTTGATGCCATGGGGATTAGAAAACAATTGGTGAATTTAAAGCCTGAGCAGCGAAGCATTATTGACCTGGCCTATTTCAGTGGTTATACCCAGGACGAGATATCGAAAGAAATGGGTATACCGTTGGGCACTGTTAAAACGAGAATGCGGGCCGCCATTATTGAATTAAGAAAAGTATTAGTATATAAATAAATTGAACGCACAGGATATCATATCATCAGGGATTTTGGAGCTATATTGTATGGGGCTCACCTCGGCAAATGAAACAGCCGAAGTAGAAGTATGGGCCAAACAATATCCTGAAGTGGCGGCAGAAATTGAGGCCATTCAATCAGGACTTGAAGCTTATGCCCAGACACATGCCATTACGCCCGGTGCACCGGTAAAAGAAAAAATATTTGCATCCATTATTAATACAGGCAAAGCCACCCCGGTCGTTGATCTAAAAACTCCGGATGCTAATCATGCAAAAGTTTATTCCATATCTTCTGCCTGGAAATATGCAGCAGCGGCCAGTGTGATTTTATTAGTGGGCAGTTTGATCCTGAATTATACTTTTTATAATAAATACCAATCAGCAAATAATGAATTGGCATCAACCCAGACAGAACTGCAGCAGCAAAAAGATATGGCTGACGCAATGAAAAAAGAATCTGATGTAATTGGGGATAAGAATGCGAAGCCTTTTATATTAGCCGGGATGCCCGATGTTCCTAACGCTGACGCCAGAATTTACTGGATGAAAAATACGGGTGATGTTTATATTGATCCTTCTAATTTACCTCAACCTGAGAAAGGTAAACAATACCAGTTTTGGGCAATCGTTGATGGAGTTCCTGTAAGTGGTGGTATGATCAATACAAATATTGAAATAGACGGGAAAAAAGTACGGTTACAAAAAATGAAAAGTTTTGGCAGTGCCCAGGCTTTTGCGGTATCTCTTGAAGATGCCGGGCCTGAAAAACCTGCACCAACCAAAGTAATGGTAATGGGTAAGATCTGATTTCTCTTTTAGTGCATATATTTTTTAAACAGGCTGTTGAAAAACAGCCTGTTTTTATTTTGGATAGGCCGATAAAAAAATATGTAAAAATAAATCCAACGCATTTCATCTGCCGTACATAAGTTGAAATCATTAATCAAAAAAATAAAAATCAAAATTATGAAACAGGTTAAAAAATTCTTTTTTGTTGCAGCATCAATCATGTTAGCAAATGCTTCTTTTGCACAATCTGAAAAAACAGTTATGGTAGGTGGCGCTGCCATGTATCCGTCGAAGAATATTGTTGAAAATGCAGTTAACAGTAAGGACCATACCACCCTGGTTGCTGCAGTAAAAGCGGCTGACCTGGTAGCAACTTTACAGACTGCCGGTCCGTTCACCGTATTTGCACCAACCAACAGTGCTTTTGCTATGTTGCCCGCCGGTACAGTTGATAACTTATTAATGGCCGAGAGCAAACCTGCATTAACAACCGTTTTAACCTATCATGTTGTTGCTGGTAAATACAATGTTGCCGACATTGCCAAGTTAATTAAAGCAGGCCATGGTACTGCACAGTTAAAGACTGTAGCCGGTAAAAATTTATGGATCATGATGGAAGGAAAGAAAATTGCCATCAAGGATGAAAATGGCGGTATGGCTTATGTAACCATCACAGATGTAAATCAAAGCAATGGTGTGATACATGTGATCGATCATGTACTGTTGCCAAAAATGTAATGAGTTTTAGTGTTGGTTTTGTTTTTACAAGCCCCGTTCTTATTTTGAACGGGGCTTGTATATTAACAGGCTTATCATTTTAAGAAAAAACAATACCGTCGGTTTAGCATTTTATGGCGCAAGCAGGGAATACACAGCCGAATCAAAAAATTTGCCCCTGAAGCAAAAATTTTCTTTAAAATAGGCATCCCTGGTAAAGCCACATCTTTCTAAAACTATGCCCGACACAATATTGTCCGGGTTAATATGGCCTTCGATACTGTGCAGTTTCATTCCGGTAAATCCAAAATCAATTACAGCCTGTACAGCCTCTTTCATGAGTCCTTTGTTCCAATGATCCGGGTGAAGTATATAGCCTATTTCTGCACGGTAGTGGTCCTTTAAAATATTCCAGTAACAGATGGTGCCGATCAGGGTGTCGGGATCATCGGCTAAAGCAATGCCCCACATGATGGCTTCATTGGTATCAACAGAGGCATTGATCTTTTCAATAAATGTTGCCGCTTCTTCCACTGTTTTTGTTTTTTCACGCCCGATGAAATGCATTACTTTATCATCAGACCTGAGAAATAACAATTCCGGGGCATCGGCATCTGTCATTCTCCTGAGCAAAAGTCTGCTGGTTTTTATTTCAGGAAAAGGGGAGAAATTTAATTCAAGCATCTTGATTGGTTGAACAATAAAAATATCAAAAAATAATGAGCAAATAAAAAAGAGTGAACTTTTTATTGCTCACTCTTGTATGATCGTTATTTTTTTTACTAATGCTTTGGCCGTGGTGGTAAAGGTGGTAAAGGTGGTGCTGGTGGACGAACCGGCCTTGGTGGTCTTACAACCGCAGGCCTTGGTGGCCTGGGCGGTACAGGCAATACCACTGTTCCGCCCGGATGAGCAGGGTGAACAGGGTGGACAGGATGGGCAGGGTGGTGATGATATACCCTATGATAACGCCCCCTGTGATACGGCTTTTTATACTTCCTCGTTTGAGCAAAAGAACTCACCGTTATTCCAAAAAAGAATGCGATGAATGTTACAATGACTTTTCCTTTCATAAATTGATTTTTAATAGTTTAAAACTGGTTATCATACTGTAAAATCAATAACCCTGCCAAAAAATAAGGACCTTACATAATTCATCTATTATGTAAGGTCTTTAATATATAAAACAGTAAACCTGTTATGCTACGGCCTTATTAACCAGGCTTGCTGCTTCACTTAACAGGATAGCGCTTTGCACTTTCAATCCACTTTCATCGATTAATTTTTTGGCAACATCGGCATTGGTGCCCTGCAACCTTACAATGATGGGGATATTGATATTGCCGATGGAAGTGTAGGCATCAATTACGCCCTGTGCCACCCTGTCGCAACGTACAATACCGCCAAAAATATTGATCAGTATCGCTTTTACTTTAGGGTCTTTTAAAATAATTCTGAAACCGGCTTCAACGGTTTGTGCATTTGCCGTACCGCCTACATCCAAAAAGTTTGCAGGTTCGCCACCGCTGAGTTTGATCATGTCCATAGTTGCCATGGCAAGCCCGGCACCATTAACCATACAGCCAACATTGCCATCTAATTTTACAAAATTCAAATTAAAGCGGCCGGCTTCAACTTCTGTAGGATCTTCTTCGCTAACATCTCTTAAAACGGCAATATCCGGGTGGCGCATTAAAGCATTGTCATCAATATTCATCTTGCAATCAACGGCAATGATCTTTTCATCGCTGGTTTTAAACAGCGGGTTTATTTCCAGCATACCACAATCAGAACCTACATAAGCACTGTACAAATTGGTAACAAACTTTACGCAGTTCTTAAAAGCCACGCCGCTCAAACCTAAATTAAATGCGATCTTTCTTGCCTGGAAGGGTTCCAGACTTCCGCCCGGGTAAACCCATTCTTTAAATATTTTTTCGGGGGTGTCATGTGCCACGTCTTCAATATTCATACCGCCTTCGGTACTGTACATAATTACATTTTGCCCGGTACTGCGATCCAGTAAAATGGAGAGGTAAAATTCTTTAACCGGATTGGGGCCATCATAATAAACATCCTGTGCAACCAAAACCTTACTAACCACTTTGCCCGCCTCGCCGGTTTGAATGGTTACCAGTGTACCTCCTAAAATATTTTTTGCTATTTGCAGAACATCCTCGGCTGTTTTACCCACGGCTACTCCACGTTGTTCGGAGCCCATAATTTTTCCTTTACCACGGCCACCTGCATGTATCTGTGCTTTTACAACAGCAAACTTGCTTCCGTATTGGGTATGAATTTGCTTATAAGCCTGTTCAGCCTCGCCGGGAGTATTGCAGGGAATGCCTTCCTGAACTGGAACATTGTACTTTTTCAATAATTCTTTTGCCTGGTATTCGTGAAGATTCATAAAGGAAAAATTTTGGCGAAGATAAATAAAACAGTTTAAAGTTTGGGGTTTGGGTTTTGTGTTCCCGTCATTTGATCTTATCTCAATTTCATTGGCGTCGCACTCTTGTACATTATAACTTTACTGAACTTTATCTTAGCGTAATAGGGAGCACCCTTAATTGCAAGGCTCTACACTCAAAACCCCTAACTCAAAACCCAAAACTCTGATTCCTTTAACGTTTCTTACCTTACCTTTGGCACTAAAAATATATTAGTATATGATGTTGAAAATTAATGAAGCAGTTGATTTTATTAAGAAGATATACAGCGATAAACCTGATGTAGGTATTGTTTTAGGCAGCGGACTGGGAAGTTTTACCGATGAAATAAAAATTGAAAAAGAGATCCCGTACGGGGATATACCTCATTTTCCTGTGAGTACTGTAGAAGGGCATAGCGGTAAACTTATTTTTGGTGAGTTGGGTGGCAAGAAAGTGGTGGCTATGGCGGGGCGATTTCACTTATATGAAGGCTACACATCAGAACAAACTGTTTTCCCGATACGGGTCTTAAAATTCTTAGGTATTGATACATTATTATTGAGCAATGCAGCAGGTGGTGTAAATCCGGCTTTCCAGGTTGGCGACCTGATGATCATTACCGATCATATCAGCCAGTTGGCCCCAAACCCCCTGATCGGCAAAAATGATAAAGAACTGGGCCCGAGGTTCCCTGATATGAGCGAACCTTATAAAAAACACCTGATCAAAAAAGTAAAAGATATTGCGGCCGAAAAAAATATCAAGGTGCGTGAAGGTGTTTACGTGGCAGTAACCGGTCCAACTTTTGAAACCCGTGCTGAATATAAAATGATCCTTACACTGGGCGGCGATGCAGTTGGCATGAGTACTGTTCAGGAAGTGATCACTGCAGTACACATGGGCCTGCCGGTATTTGCTATGAGCGTGATTACCGATGTAGGTATCCGTGAAGAAGAGAATGTGATAACCCACGAAGAAGTTTTGCAGGCAGCCAAAGAAGCTGAGCCAAATTTTAAGGCTTTATTTTGCGAACTCATTGCACAACTATAAGTACAGATTGATGAAGCAGATCATTGCCCTGGTCATATTGGTTTTTTATTTTCAGTTTTCCTATGCACAGGAAACAGACGCTATTAAAAAGCTCGGTAACCGGATCAGTGATATAGGCGCCAATACTTCGGGTTCGGGCCGTAAGGATACCCTTGGCTTTGAACATCGCAATGATAAAAAAGATTCTATATCCATTACCTATAAATACCTTGATTCGATCCGCAGTATTCCCTTTGATTCCAGCATCAATGATTTTGATAAATATTTTTCTGTTCCCTCTTCTTACCTGTACATGGGTAATAATGGTGCAGCCGCTTATTCATTGATCTATATGCCCAATTCCAAACCCGGTTGGGATGCAGGTTTTCATGCATTTGATGTGTACCGCTATACCCTGGAAGGATCTAAATTCTATAAAACAAACAAGCCCTTCTCACAACTCAGCTACCAGATCGCATCGGGCAAAGAACAAATGATCAAGGTGCTTCATACACAAAGCCCCAGGCCAAACTGGAGTTTTGGATTTGATTACAGGTTGATCAGTGCACCCGGATTTTTTACCAATCAAAATACCAATCATAAAAGTTACAGGCTGTTCAGTAATTACCAGGGCAAACGAAAAAGATATGCTGCATTTTTGATCTTGTTGGGCAACACCATAAAAAATTCGGAGAATGGCGGGATAAAATTTGATTCTTCTTTATCTGATCCCAACCAGAAAGAAAGATTTTCGGTAGATGTGAATTTAGGAAATGATTACCCATTCAAGGCAAATCCATTTAATACCACGGTTAATACTGGTAATGTGTATAAGGATTTTACCATTTTCATCCGGCAGACCTATGATATTGGTAAAAAGGATTCTGTTGCCATTAATGACTCCACTACCGAATATTTATTTTATCCAAAACTGAGGGTACAACATAGCTTTACCTACAGTACATACAATTATCTGTATAAAGATAACATGGCCGATTCTGCCTATTACTCAAGCCGGTACGATACCATAGTAAAGATAGGACCCGATAGTTTTTTACTGAAGGATAAATGGTCAGTGATGGGTAATGATTTTACTTTATTGTCATTCCCGGATACAAAAAATTCGGGACAGTTCATTTCGGCAGGCGTAAAATTCGAGAACATAAAGGGTGTGCTGAAAACCGGTACAAAGAACTTTTACAATTTTATCATCCATGGAGAATACAGGAATAAGACCCGCAATAAACTCTGGGATGTATTGGCAAAAGCTGAATTTTATGTAACGGGCATAAACAATGGAGATTATAGTGCTTACGCAACCATTGCCCGCCATATCAATAATAAACTCGGTGACCTGCGCCTGTTCTTTAAAAATGTGAACCGCTCTCCATCTTTTATTTTTGACAATGCTTCGGGCTTTAATTTTAAGAATGCGAGCCTGGTAAAAAAAGAAAACATTATTTCTTTTGGCGCCGATGCCAATAACCGTTTTATCAACCTCGGATTTAAGGATCATATCATCACCAACCTCTCTTATTTCACCGATTATTATCATACTGCACAAAGCAGCAAAGTGATCAACCTGTTACAGTTGTATGCATACAAAAAAATAAAGATCACGAAGTACTGGAACCTTTATGCAGATATAACTTTTCAGCAAACAGATGGTAGCGCACCGGTAAAGGTACCCTTACTTTTCACCCGCAACCGCCTTGCATACGAAGGTGTTTTCTTTAAGAATTTAAATTTAAGTACCGGTTTGGAGGTTCGTTATTTTACCCCGTTCGAAGCCTATAATTATTCGCCTGTAATGGGACAGTTTGCGCCCCAGGATAGTTTTAAACTAAAGAACCTCCCGGATATCTCAGCCTTCCTTCATTTCCGCATAAAATCATTTACCGCTTTTATCCGTGCCGAGAACCTGAATGCGGTAAGTTTTTCTGATGGATTTGGGTTCACCAATAATAATTTTGCTGCCCCGCATTATCCTACACAGGGGTTTATTTTCAGGTTTGGAATACAGTGGGGATTTGTGAATTAATGAATGCCTGGTGTGACTTTAAAATACTCAAGTCTAAAAAATATTCAATAAACAATTTTCAATGTTCAATATTCAAATGAGCAGTTAGCTGTTTATCAGCAGGGTGCTTTGCTATTGAGCATTGATAATTGAGCGTTGCATATTGAGCATTTGCAAATTTTCAGTTATTTGCTGTTAAAATTCCAACTTATTACCCATTCTACATTGCATATCAGTATTTCTGTTGTAAATTTGCAATGCAGATGAAAAAGATCTATATAGGTATATTGGCTTTGGTTTACATGGCTGTTTCTTCGGGGATAGCTTTGGAACTGCATTATTGCATGGGCAAAAAAGCTGGTGTGGATCTATATGGCACTGCGAGTGAGAAATGTGGTAAATGCGGTATGACAGAAAAAGATACCGGCTGCTGTCATGATGAATTTAAATTTTACAAATTAAGCGACTCCCATAAAACGGTTTCAAACGATATTGATCTTACAGCATCAACCATTGCTGTAGTTAAGGACTATTCCTTATTCAACTGGCAGATGACTGATCAAACTGCAGGCACAGCAGTAAACAATAACTCCCCACCTGGTTATACAGAGCCCTCGGCCTGTATCATGAATTGTGTTTTCAGACTATAGAAGCGATCTTGGATTTTTACATTGGTAAATGATTTACCGGTGCATTATGCTATATGCATACATTAATTATTCAACATTAAAAATTTATACAATGAAAACATTATCATTATTTGCTGCAATACTATTCAGCATATTCACCATAAATACATCAACAGCACAAACAGCAAAAACCGAAACCATCAAAGTATGGGGCAATTGCGGTATGTGCAAAACCACCATTGAAAAAGCTGCAAAAAAAGCAGGCGCAAAAACCGCCAACTGGAATGAAGACAGTAAGGAGTTGAAAGTTAGTTATGCTGCCAATAAAACATCTTCAGTAAAGATCCAGCAGGGGATTGCAAAGTCAGGATACGATACACAGGATTTTACAGCCGTTAAATCAGCCTACAATAATTTACCTGGCTGCTGCAAATACGACAGGAAAGATGCTGCCGCAACAGCTACAAAATGTTGCGCTGATGAAAAATGTACCATGAAAGCCGGCGATTGCAAGGATATGCAATGCTGCAAGGAAAAAACCTGTTGCAAATCATAATTTTTAAATTAAAACAACATGAAGAATTTAATTATCATGATCTTTGTTCTTTTTTCTTTTGGGGCAAATGCACAGATAAAAGGAGTAACTATACAGGCCAGCGGTTTAACCTGCAGCATGTGCAGTAATTCTATATTCAAAGCATTGAAAACACTGGATTTTGTGGAAAAAGTTGATGCCAATATCAAAACATCTTCTTTCGAAGTTTCCTTTAAACCCAATGCAGTTGTGGATTTTGACAAACTTAAGGCCAAGGTTGAAGGTGCAGGTTTTTTTGTAGCCAACTTTACCATCAATTACCATTTTGATGCACTTGCCATTTCAAATGACCAACACGTTAATGTGGGCAACAGTGTATTTCATTTTTTAAATGTAAAGGATGCTGTTCTATCCGGCGACAAAAAAATACGCCTGCTGGATAAAGGTTTTGTTTCAGCAAAAGAATTTAAGAAGAACAACAACTTTACAAAAATGGCCTGTTACAAAACAGGAGAAGAGAATGGGAAAAGGATCTTTCATGTGACCATTTAGTTAACCGGGCAGTGCAGGTGTTTTCCTGCACTGCCTTTTAATATATACAATGATGAGGTTGATCTTGTTACTGTTTGTGTTTTCAGTTAATACAGCAACTGCACAGGAGTTGTATGTGTATACCGAACCGGCCAGCAATATGGCGGCCAAAAGTTTTGGGTTCAGGGCCACCAATTACCTGATGGATGACCAGTATTCCAATAAGATAAATTATATGCTGGTGCCAGAGGTGATGTGGGGTGCATCCAAAAAAATTATGGTTCATGCTGCTGCCTTTTTGGGTGATCAAAATAAAGCTGATGATTTTATAACAGATCCTGAACAAAACCTTGTTGTGGAAGGCGGAAGTGTTTATCTCAAATACCGTGTGTATAGTACCGATGGAGTACAAACTCATTTCAGGGTGGCTGCTTTTGGACGGTATAGTTTTAACAACAGCCATATTCATGAATATGCAATAAACCTCAATAGCCATAATTCCGGTTATGAAGGCGGGATCATAGCAACCAAGTTGATGAAGAAAGTTGCGATCTCAGCATCAGGATCGTTTTTACATGCACTGGACAACGGTAACGAAAAATTCCTATTCGGCAATAAGAGCCGCAATGCCGTTGACTATACATTGTCTGTTGGTAAGTTGATGTTGCCCAAAGAATATACAGGCTATAAACAAACCAATTTAAACCTGATGCTGGAAATGTTGGGACAAACCAATTTAAATAAAGGCTATTCATACCTGGACATAGCCCCTTCGGTGCAATTGATCTTCTTAAGCCGTATTCGTTTTGATGCAGGCTACCGTTATCCGTTGGTGAGCGAACTGCACAGAACTTCTTCGAAAGGTTTTTTGTTGAGA
>JBDSXS010000021.1:0-28924 GCA_039926045.1 Ferruginibacter sp. | reverse complement strand
AGAAACGGGTGAGATAATCCGATGCTACTTTATTATCATTTTTAAAAATAAAACGGTTGATGGAACTGAGGCAGTTAAATATAAAATGCGGGTTCATCTGGGCACGCAATGCCTGCATTTCCAGTTCTGTAACTTTCTGTTGCAATTCGGCCTGTTCCTTTTTAATGGCCAGCTTTTCATTCTTTCTTTTCAGTGATAAGGTTCTGAAAACAAATATTCCCAGTAATATAAACAGCAAAAGCCCTCCAAGGAGGGCATTGCGGATGAATGCTTGTTGTTTTAGTCGTTCGTCTTTGAGTTTATTTTCTTTATCGAGAAGAGTTAGTTGCGATTGATTTCGGTCTTTGAGAAGGGTTTGTTCTTTCAAGCGTTGATCTTTTATCAGCAATTGCTGGTCTTTGATTTCATTGCTTTTGTCTAAAAGAGTGAGTTGCACATCACTTTGTTGTTTCAAAAGAAGTTCTTCCTGCAGGAGTTGTTCTTTGATCAGGTTATTCTTTTGAAGCAGGTTGATCTGGCCAATCCTTTTAGCATCCTCTGCTTCTTTTTTATAATCATTAAGCCTTTTATAAAACTGTTTCTTCAATAGTGAATCCTTTGATTCTGTGTATAATTTCAAATAATAAAAGGCGCTGTCATATTTTCCCATCTTATTGAATATGTCTGAAAGCACCTGGTAATCATTAATCAGGTATGTATTGCTTTTTACTTTTCCAAGAAGTGAAAGTGCTGTTCTTGCATTGGTTAATGCAGAAGGATAATCATTTTTCCCAAAATAAGCTTTTGCTGCTACGATATAATATCTGCCCAATACAAATTGATCGTTTCTTGTTTCCTGGCTTTTAATTGCATCATTTATAACCTTCAAGGCATTATCATATTGTTTTAAGGATACATATAAATCGCCTAGAACAAATTTTCCACCCGCACCCGGTTTATTTAGCCAGGGGCTCAGATAATACAATGCTGAATCATAGTTTCCTGTAAGATTATGAATTGAACCCATAGCTACACGCCATGCTCCTTCTATCATTCTTGAATCTGCATCGTAAAATCGACGTGCCTTTCTCATAAAAGATAACGCAGTTTCATAATCCCCGGCAATTGAGTAAAATCTTCCCATCCAATAGTAAGCCTGGCCGAGTCTTATGCTATCTGCACTGCCCTTAAGGTTCACTAATCTTTCTGCAGTAAGGATACTTTTTTTACTATATTCCAGCCCTTTTTCAAAGTCACCCATATTCCAATATGCACCGCATAGGTCATTAAGTGCTTCCAGCTCGCCTCTTGGATTATCAGCTTCTCCGAATAAAGTCACAGCTTTTAATATGTATTCAGTACCCGTTTCAAGATTTATAGATTGATTTGCTACCTGCCCTAAAGACCTATAAGCAACTGCCAGTCCCCATTTATTACCGATTTTTGAATAATAGAAAATAGCTTTATTAATTGACTCTTTTATAGCAGTCACATCCTTTCTTTCTGAACCTAGAATTTGTGCATATGATTGATAAAGACCGCCCAGTAATTTTTCGTTTCCCTTGCACTGATCACATTTGGAAATATCCAGAAGGCCAGTTAGTTTTTTAGTCGCTGGTTTATCATAATAGTAGATCGCTTTTTCCACATTGGTTTTATATTTTGCAGCACTGCCTCTCCACCGTTCCATCCATTTTAGCATATTATATACATCACCTGTTAACCTGTAATCTTTTATTTCTTCACCAATTTTAATGGCTTGTTGGGCCCATTTTTCTGCCTGCACATAATTTGTTTCTACATCGTTATTGTTTATGTTATTATCTGTTCTGCCGGCGAAACAATGAGCCTTATATAAAGTGGCATATCCTAAACCTTTTTTGTAAGTTGACTTTTTTGCAAGTTCATAAGCTTGGTCTGCATATAAACAAGCGGTGTCAAGATGTTTGTCATTCTCATCCCAGATCCAATAGTAAGTATCTGTAAGAAGATTTAAACAATCAATTCGTTTTTCTCCTTTGGCAGTTTTTAGTTCCTGTTTAAGGCTGTCAACCATTTGCCGGGCAGTGACCATATCTTCAATCCAGCTTTGGGCATTTGCAAAAACTGCCAATAAGGTGAACAAACAAAGTGAGATAATATGTTTTCTCATAATAAAACCTTCATGCCGGTTTAAGTTTTAAAATAACAAATCAGAAGTTACAAAAGAAACGGCATTCTGGTACACTAAAATAGAATGACATCAAAAGGTATCTTAGCCAGAGTGGGTACAGGATATTGTTTCTTGGGTGACCATCCCTGAAAATTGGGTGAAAAGGAGAATGATTCAGTTGCTCCGGGTGTATATGCCCCGGAGCTAATGCAGGATTTAGATAAAAATTTAATCTACAATAAATAAACTACACCCGTCTTTTGTGCTGCTGCTATGGGCATCGCTGTTGTCGCCAACATGATAGGTCATGCCTGCAGATAAAGTAAATTCCCTGCCATCCTGCAGCTTTGTTGTCATTTCGCCCGCAATGCAATAAATTATATGGCCCTTGTCGCACCAATGATCAGCACTGTAATTGGCTGAATGCTCTACCATCCTGATCCTGATATTCCCCATTTTAAAAATTTTCCAGGAAGAGGTGCCGTTTGTTCCGGGGTGAACTTCAGGTTCAATACCCGCCCAATCAAGTGTTTGAAAGGGAAATGTTTTTATTTCCATGCAGATCTTATTTGTTGGTCAAATTTGCGGGATTATACACCAGAGAAAAAATATTTGTCACTAAAAAAAATAGTATTTTCGATGCCCGATGAAATTTGCAATTGTAGATATTGAAACAACCGGTGGCCATGCATCTGCCAATGGCATTACAGAGATCTCTGTATTTGTACATGATGGCGAAAGAGTGGTTAAGCATTTTGAAACTTTAATTAACCCACAGCAGCTCATTCCAAAATTTATTACTTCACTCACAGGCATTGATAATGCCATGGTGGCTGATGCCCCTGTATTTGATGAAATAGCAGATGTATTGTATGAGATCCTGAATGAAAATATTTTTATAGCCCACAATGTAAATTTTGATTACTCTTTTATAAAGCACCAGCTTAAACAGTCGGGCTACGACCTGGCGGCAAAAAAACTATGTACCGTAAGGTTGGGAAGAAAAGTTTTCCCGGGGCTGCAATCCTATAGTTTAGGTAACCTTTGCCGCTCCTTGCAAATAAATATTGAGAACAGGCACCGTGCCGGTGGTGATGCTAAAGCAACGGTAAAACTGTTTGAACATATGCTGGCCAATGGTGCCCAAACGCATATTGACCAGATGCTTAAGCGGACCTCGGCCGAGCATTGGCTGCCACTTAACCTCGACAAGGATGTGATCGATAAACTGCCTTCAAAACCCGGGGTATATTATTTTCACAATAATAAGGACAAGGTCATTTATGTGGGCAAAGCCATCAATCTTAAAAAAAGAGTAAGCAGTCACTTTACGCACAATGACCCTGACCTTAAAAGACAAAATTTTATCCGTAACATTTACAAGGTTTCTTATAAGCAATGCGCAACCGAACTGGAAGCCATTGTACTGGAAAGCACCGAGATAAAAAGATTATGGCCCCGGTATAATAAAAGCCAGAAACAGCCATTGATAAAATTCGCTTTATATTCTTTTGAAGATAACAGGGGATATATCCGGCTAGCCATTGATAAGAAGAAAAAGAATCTTCCGCATTTATATAATTTCAGTTTATTGAATGAAGGCCTTGTCTTATTAAAAAAAATGCAGGAAGAATTTGACCTGAATGCAAAGCTTTGTTTTATTGACAAAACACCATTCACACAAAAGGAGGAGCAGGAGTTGGAACCGCCCGTGGTTTATAATTTAAAAATAAAGAAGGCGCTGGATGCTTTATCTGAGAACCTGCCCAGTTTTGTTTTGGTGGATGAAGGGATCACTGAGGCCGAAAAATTATGTTTGTTGGTTGAACGGGGTAGTTTTTGGGGCATGGGGTATCTGCCCAAGTCCTTTCCCATTGCATCTTCTGACGAATTGAAGAATTTCCTGGATCCCTATGCAGATAATGATTATATCCGTAACAATATTTACTCTTTTGCCGAGGCCAATCCCCATAAAAAGATCCAGTTGGGTAGACTTTAAAATTTCACATCACTATCATGGCTGGATTGGAAAACGCATTATATAATCTAAAAATTCAGAAGCGTATTGCGGCTTTATCAATAGTGCTGTTAATAGCTAAAACCGTTGCCTGGGTTATAACCGGTTCTGTTGCTATTTTAACTGATGCATTTGAAAGCATTGTAAATGTGGTTGCGGGGTTGATAGGTGTATATAGTCTTTATATTTCGGCAAAGCCAAAGGACCAGGATCATCCCTATGGACATGGGAAAGCTGAATTCATTTCAGCGGCTATCGAAGGCACATTGATATCCGTTGCCGGTTTAATAATTATCTATGAAGCTTTTAATAATCTTATTCACCCGCACAGTATAAAAAAGCTCGATTATGGAATTATCCTGGTAGCCATAACCGGCGTTATCAATTATTTTGCAGGTTCGGTTTGTATTAGAACGGGGAAAAAAAATAATTCGCTTGCATTAATATCAACCGGTAAACATTTGCAAACCGATACCTGGTCAACCCTGGGCATTGTGATCGGTTTGATACTGATCTTAATTACCGACCTTGCCTGGATCGACAGTGCGGTTGCCATCCTGTTCTCGATCTTTATCATATTTACCGGGTATAAAATTTTAAGAAGTTCTGTGGCCGGCATTATGGATGAAGCAGATGCAACCCTGCTGAAAAAAATGGTGCAAATGCTAAATGACAACCGCAGGGAGAACTGGATAGACCTGCATAATCTGCGGATCATTAAATACGGCAGCACCATACACCTGGATTGTCATCTTACGGTACCCTGGTATTTAAATGTGCATGAAGCACATAAAGAGATCGATGCTTTATCCAACCTGGTTAAAAATGAATTTGGAGAATCTGTTGAACTCTTTGTTCATTCAGATGGATGCCTGGAATTTTCATGCAGGATATGTTCAAAGTTTGAGTGCACTGTTCGTCAACATGCTTTTGAAAGAAAAGTGGAGTGGACGATGAAGAATATTTCCGGCAATCATAAACACAGCCTTTTAACTGCTGAAAATGACAACGAAAAATTTTAATGCTGAGTTTTAATCATATCGTATTTTTTGAAGTAGCCCGGAACTTAAGTTTTTCCAAAGCCGCCAATCTATTGTTTGTAAGCCAGCCAGCCATCAGCAAACATATAAAGAACCTGGAGCAGCAGTATAATGTAAACCTGTTTGAACGTAATGGCAATTCTATCTTACTTACCAAAGAAGGTGCGATCTTGTATGAACATATCGGCAAAGCTATGAATATTCAGCGCACGCTGGAATTTGATATTTCTATAGTAAAGAATAAGCAACAGGCCAAAGGTTCATTGGTAGTTGGTGCCAGCACCACCGTGGCATTATATGTAATGCCCGGCATTTTATCTGCTTTTCACAAGGCTTATCCTCATATAAGTTTGCGATTGGTTAACCGCAATTCCGAAAATATACTGAAAGCATTAATGGAGCAGGAAATAGACCTGGGCATTATTGAAGGAAAAAATAAGATCACTTCAGCCAGTTATAAATTCTTTTTAAAGGATGAAGTGGTTCCGGTATGTTCTGCGAAAAGCCATTTGGCAAAAAGGCGCAAAATAAATGTCCAGGAATTAAAAACGATGGATGTGGCTTTACGGGAGCGGGGATCCGGAACCCTGGCGGCAGTAACTGAAGGGCTCCTTAAACATAATATCAGGATAGCAGACCTGGAAACGAGGATCATTTTAGGAGGAACAGAAGCATTAAAGAATTTTTTACTCGATGATACCTGTATCGGGTTTCTGCCCTTGCGATCTGTTGCCAGGCAGTTGCATTCAAAAGAATTAGTAAGGCTGAATATACCCGGACTTCAGATCTCAAGAGAATTTTATTTTGTACAACGGCAAGGTAATGGAAACGATAAAATGAATAACCTGTTCATAAAGATGGCGATTGCCCACTATAATCAATTGTTATAAGCCATCACTAATTGAACCCATCAAAAGCAAACACATAATGATAGCTTTGTTTTTTAAAACAACGCTATGTTAACTTTAGAATGCTATTCTTTGTTTCATGGTCTGCAATGTTCAAAATGCGGACAGGAATATGATCCTCAAGAAATACATACATTTTCAAACTGCTGTAATAAGCCTTTAATTGCTAATTATGGGCTTGGCAGCGGGTTTTCTAAAATGTATATAGACCGGCATGATAATACTATGTGGCGCTATCATACGATGTTACCGGTATTAAATAAAAAAAATAAGGTCAGCCTGGGAGAAGGAATGACCCCGGTTCTGCCATTACATAGTTTGGGAAGAAAATATGCTTTACCACAACTTTTTTTAAAAGATGAATCACTAAATCCAACCGGAAGTTTTAAAGCAAGGGGATTAAGTGTTGCTGTTTCAAAGGCAAAAGAAATGGGTTTACGATCCTGTATAGTTCCTACAGCTGGCAATGCCGGTGGTGCGTTGAGCGCTTATTGCGCAAAGGCGGGTATTGAAGCCACTGTAATAATGCCCAGGCATACTCCAAAAATATTCCGGCAGGAGTGTGAGTTGTATGGAGCACGTGTGATCCTGGTAGAAGGCCTGATCAGTGATTGTGGTAAACTGGCAAAGACCATGCAGCAGCAGCAGAGCGATGTTTTTGATATGTCGACTTTAAAAGAACCATACCGGCTGGAAGGGAAAAAGACATTGGGATATGAAATAGCAGAACAATATAATTGGCAATTACCCGATGTAATTGTATATCCAACGGGTGGCGGAACCGGGTTGATCGCTATCTGGAAAGCTTTTAAAGAAATGATCGCTATGGGCTGGATAGAACATAAGCTCCCAAGGATGATCGCAGTGCAGGCCGAAAATTGCCAACCCATTGTTTATTCATGGAAAGGCTTACATGAGAATGCTTCACACTATAAAGGAGCGGCATCTGTTGCAAATGGATTGGCGGTACCAAATCCTTTTGGAGAAGACCTGATCATAGAAACATTATTGCAATCTTCAGGTTCTGCCTTATCAGTTACAGAACAGGAAATGATCTCAGGCGTAAAAGAGATCGCAGGTTCAGAAGGGATACTGGTTGCACCGGAAGGTGCGGCAGTTTGGGCAGGATTATTAAAACTGGTAAAGACAGGGTTTATAGACCGGGATGAAAAGATATTATTGCTGAATACAGGTTCGGGATATAAGTATTTAGAAAATATTTTTTAAAATATTCCGCATCAATGTGCTTCAAATAATTTGGCCACACCAAATGCAGCAGCCGCAGCCACTGCGCCGATGAAGGTAACTTTTAATGCACCCCAAACCGGGTTAACGCCGGTCATTTTGCTTTTAAAAAATCCAAAAACAAAAAGACAGATCAGTGTGGCAATTACAGATATTTTCAGGGCTTCCGTCGAGCTGTCAATAAAAAAATAAGGGCTCAATGGTATGATCCCACCGGCGATATAAGAGAGGCCGATATTTAGTGCACTTTTGGTTGCACGTTTCGGGTCTGGTTTATCCAGGCCCAGTTCATACTTCATCATGAATTCAACCCAACGGTCCTTATCCTGTGCAATTTCCTCCGTGGCCTGGTCCTGCAATGCCGGGCTGAGGCCGATATTGGCAAAGAATTCTTTTGTTTCTTCAATTTCCCTGTGACGCATGTTTTCCACTTCGTCATATTCTCTTTTAACTTCACTGCTGTAATGATCCTGTTCGGTCTTCCCGGCCAAATACCCCCCCAATCCCATGGCAATACTGCCCGCTGCAATTTCTGCAATTCCAGCGATCACAATAATGCTGCTTTGATCTACAGCGCCACTCAAACCTGCAGCCAGTGCAAAGGGAACAGTTAAGCCATCACTCATGCCAATAACTACGTCTCTTAACAGGTCGGAGCTTTTTAAATGCGACTCTACGTGGTCATGATGATGGTGTGTATCCATAATGTTTTTTAGAGAACTAAGGTAAGGGTTTACAAAGGAAACATGCGTGTATTTAATAGACTACCGAAGTTTTCAAAACTTCGGTAGTCTAGCGAAGTTATCTGGCCACTTGCATTTATGCAAGCTGTTTCAAACTTGTATCAATTATACCCACACATTCCATCACCTGTTCTTTAGTAATAACAAGGGGAGGGGCAAAGCGTATCTTATCGCCATGCGTTGGTTTTGCAAGCAGCCCGTTCTCTTTCATGAGTAAACATAATTCCCATGCTGCATCAGGATTTGGATGTTTAATAACTATTGCATTTAATAATCCTTTACCTCTTATGATGGATATAAAAGGAGAGTTCAGTTTTTTCAGTTCGCTGCGTAATAATTCACCCATGGTCTCTGCATTTGCAGCCATATTCTCCTCCTTTAAAACCTGTAAGGCAGTAATGGCTACAGCGCATGCTAATGGGTTACCGCCATAAGTACTTCCATGTTCACCCGGTTTAATGGTCATCATGATCTCATTATCGCACAACACAGCACTCACCGGTAACACACCACCGCTTAGGGCCTTGCCCAGGATCAGGATATCTGGCCTCACATTCTCATGATCACAAGCCAGCATTTTTCCTGTACGTGCAAGCCCGCTCTGTATCTCATCGGCAACCATTAAAACATTATACTCAATACAAAGGTTACGGATGCCTTTAAAATATCCTTCATCAGGTACTACAACACCGGCTTCCCCCTGTATTGGTTCAAATAAAAATGCAGCAACGTTTTTGTCCTGGAAAGCTTTTTCCAAAGCAGCTAAATTGTTGTGAGGTATTGATTCGTATCCGGCAACAAAAGGCCCGTAATTATTTTTTGCTGCTGGGTCGCTGCTGAAAGAAATGACATTGACCGTTCTGCCATGAAAATTGCCATCACATACAATGATCTTAGCCTGACCTGCAGCGATACCTTTTACTTCGTAACCCCATTTGCGGGAAAGCTTGATAGCGGTTTCCACAGCTTCCACACCCGAGTTCATCGGTAACACTTTATCGTATCCAAAATATTCTGTAATAAACTTTTCATATTCGCCCAATACATTACTGTGAAATGCACGGGAGGTAAGGGTTAATTTTTGTGCCTGTTCAACTAATGCAGCAATGATCTTTGAATGACAATGTCCCTGGTTAACGGCTGAGTAACCGCTTAAAAAATCGTAGTACCGTTTGCCATCCACATCATATAAAAAAACACCTTCACCGCGGTCCAGTACAACCGGCAGCGGATGATAATTGTGTGCACCGTGTTTTTCCTCCAGGTCTAAATACTGTTGCGTGTTTGCCGTTATGGCTATACTCGAGGTCATAAAAATTAAATTAAAAAACGGGAATTTAAAAATTGGAATAATATACATCACCTCCCGGTGGGAGGTACAGAAAAATTAACCTCGATGATTGAGTAGATCGAGATTGCTGTAGAGAAAAGATGATATGTTCAACAGCGTATTAATGATGATTAATTTTTGCGCAAGATAAACTAATTAATGGTCTTGATGAAATAGTTCTTGTCTTTAAACGATGAGGTGTCGGTTTTATTATTAAAAATGCCATAGACAGTACTGCCGCTTCCACTCAAAGATGCATAGATAGCGCCCTGTTGGTATAAAGATTCTTTGATCATTTGTATCTCCGGGTGAGCGGTAAATACCGGCTTCTCGAAATCATTTTTCAGATCAGCTTTCCAGGTTTCTATTGGCTGATGAATGATGTCTTTGAGGGTAGAACGGTCTGACGGCTTTGAGCCGTCTGACCGTTGTGCAAACGCCCAGCCTGTACTTATATGAATGCCGGGGTTGATCAATACAATTCTATACTTCGACAGGTCCACCGCTACTTCTTCCAGCATTTCTCCACGTCCCGTTGCGAAACAGGGTTTGTTTATGATAAAGAAAGGGGCATCGCTGCCTAGTTGCAGGGCATAGTTTATAAGTTGAGAAGTTGACAAGTTGAGATGAAACCTTTCATTCAGTAAATTCAGCATAAAAGCAGCATCGGCAGAACCACCGCCCAGTCCGGCACCCATGGGTATAGCTTTATGTAAATGTATTTTTACAGCCGGCAGCTGCGGGTGATCTTTCTTTAATAAATGGTATGCTTTAACGCAAAGATTATCTTCGGACTTACCATCAACGGCCAGGCCTGTTCCGGTAAATTCAGTATTTGTATTTGGAATTAATTCGAGCGCATCTTTAAAAGCAACAGGATAGAACACGGTTTCAATATTATGAAAACCATCGTCTCTTTTACCACGGATTTGTAAGCCAAGATTTATTTTACAATTGGGGAATACAAGCATTTACAAATTAAGAATTAAGAATTAAGAATGATGGCGAGACTGAAATGCAATGAATTGGGAACATTCTTAATTATTCATTCTTCATTTTTCATTTTGATTTCCTGCTTTTTATCTCATCCCGTATAGCGATCGCCCTGATATAGTCTTCATGATCCAGAACTTCGGCAAGCAAGCCTTCCAATTCTTCTAATGTTAAGGCTTTCAGATCATCACTGCCGCCGGTTTCTGTTGTAACGGGTGTTGCAGACTTTGTTTTTCCGTCATCTTCCATTAAAATACCCGCCTGGTCCAGGATCGTATCATACGTAAAAATGGGGCAACCAAACCTTACAGCCAATGCCAGTGCATCAGAAGTGCGGGAATCAATTTCAACCGTGTCGTTGGAAGAACTGCAAACCAATTTACTGTAAAAGATCCCTTCCTGCAGATCATTGATCACCACTTCATGTAATTCTACATTAAATGCCATCATAAAATTCTTCATCAGGTCGTGGGTAAGTGGCCGGCTCGGACTCATGCGTTCCAGTGCCACGGCAATGGCCTGTGCTTCAAATCCGCCAATAACAATGGGCAGGCGGCGTAAGCCGTTTATTTCTCCCAACACAACGGCATAGGAGTGGGTTTGTGTAATGCTGTGCGATAAAGCCACTATTTCCAGTTCTATTTTTTTCATACCCGGTTTCCAGTTAGAAATTTATTCCAGTAAACAGCAAATATAAAATAAAAGCCTTTCAAAACTAAGTTGAAAGACTTTAATTATAATACCCTCTGTTTATTATGTAATAATTATGCTTGCTTTAATTTCTTTACCGCTTCAATGATCTTGGGCATTACTTCAAATGCATCGCCCACAATACCATAATCGGCTGCTTTAAAGAAAGGCGCTTCGGGGTCTTTATTAATAACCACGATCACTTTACTCCTGTTCACCCCGGCCAGATGCTGGATGGCACCTGAAATACCAATGGCAAAGTATAAATTGGGTGCAATAGCAAGACCGGTCTGGCCAACATGCTCATGATGCGGACGCCAGTCGCTGTCGGCAACCGGGCGGCTGCAGGCCGTAGCCGCACCTAATAGTTTTGCAAGATCTGTGACCAGGGCCCAGTTTTCCGGACCTTTTAATCCGCGGCCGCCACTAACCACAATTTCAGCCTCACTCAATGGAATTTCTCCAACCACTTTATCAGTAGCTGTAACCTGCACTTTTGCTGCATCCGGGCTTGCGGCAAATTCAGCAACTTCTGCAGTTGCTGCGGTAGTTGTGATGCTGTATGAATTTGGATTAAGCGAAATGATCTTAATATCCGTAGTAATGCTGACATGGGCAAATGCCTTGCCACTGAAAACATTTTTCTTAACTGTGAACCCGTTACCCAGGTCCGGTAGTGCAACAGCACCTGAAACCAGCCCGGCTTTAAGCCTCACACTTAAACGCGGGGCAATGGCTTTCCCGTTAAAATTATTGGAGAAGATGATAACTTTTGCATCAACAGCTTTTGCTGCATCTGCAATTATTTTGGTATACACCTGGGCATCTACATGATCAAGTGCATCATTTTTTACGGTATGCACTTTTTTGATCCCGTAGTTTCCCAAACTTGCCGGGTCATCAGCAACATTGCCTAAAACAATGGCTTCTGCTGTTGTACCTAAAAGCTCAGCAACCTTAGCGCCGTAACTTGCTGCTTCAAAAGATGATTTTTTGATGTGTCCTTCAGATTGATCCAGGAAAATTAATACTGACATATAATTCGTTTATGATAATGATGTTTTTTTTTAGAACTATTTTTTTAAACTTAAATCTCCGCTTTTTTCTTCGCTTCCATCTTCCAGTTCCCTCTCCTCAAGGAGAGGGGTTGGGGTGAGGTTTAAATTGCTTTTGCTTCTTCGTGTAATAACCTCACCAATTCTTCCGGGTGATCCGGAGAAACTAATTTAACACCAGCTTTAGCCGGTGGTAATTCAAACGAAGCAATAGCAGTAAGTGCATCAACAGCAACGGGTTCAACTGCATTCAAAGGTTTGCTGCGGGCCCCCATAATGCCTTTCATGTTGGGGATGCGTTGTTCGGCCATTCCTTTCTGGCAACTAACTACCAGCGGCAATGCTACTTTATTGGTTTCTTCACCGCCTTCAATTTCACGAACAATTACTGCATTACTACCTTCAAGTGTAAATTTGGTAGCCAAAGAAACATAAGGCAGGTCAAGCAATTCAGCAACCATACCGCCAATAGAGGATCCATTGTAATCAATTGTTTCTTTGCCGGTAAACACAAGGTCGTAACTGCCTTTTTTTGCTATCTCAGCTATTTGCGAAGCGATATAAAAACTGTCATGGCTGTCGGCATTAACACGATAGGCTTCATCACCGCCTAAAGCCAGCGCTTTGCGTATGATGGGATCGCAATCTGCAGCGCCAACGGTAACCAAATGGATCACCGTAGCAGGATCAGCTTCTTTTAACTCAATGGCTCTAACCAGGGCATACCATTCGTCGTATGGATTGATGATCCACTGAACCCCTGCATCAGCGAATTTCGTATTGTTATCCGTGAAGGCTATTTTTGCCGTGGTATCAGGTGTTTTACTGATACAAACTAAGATCTTCATGTAGTAAATTTTTAAAAATCCTGAAATAGGTTGTTTATGCAACTAAAGCAAAGATAAGTGATGCGAAGATAAATTGATTAAGAAACGTAAAAAATTATTGTTTAATGAGCAGGATAGAAAAATTATTGGAGTATATGAAAATATCCGGCAAGGATAGTTTTCTGCAACATGCGCTGGCATTGGAATACATCAAGATCGGCAATGACGAGGAAGCCCGTAAACTGTTCAATGAGATCCTGCTGCGGGAACCGACCTATATCGGCTCTTACTATCATTTGGGGAAATTATTAGAGCGGGTTGGGGATTTTGATAAAGCGGTCAGGATATATAAAAGGGGGATGGAAGAATCCCAAAAAGCAAACGATCATCATACCAGGATGGAATTACAGGCGGCGTTGGAGGATATCGAAGAATAAAGTAATGAAGAATTAAAAATTAAGAATGAATACTGTTTTTAGATCGTTCACCCCATTCTTAATTTTTAATTTTTAATTTATAAAAATGGATCTCTTAAAAGAATTTCAACAATACATTAAAGAACAAAATCTTTTTCACCCGAAAGATAAACTCCTGCTTGCCGTAAGTGGGGGAGTGGATTCTGTAGTGTTATGTGAACTGTGCAAACAGGCTGGTTATGATTTTATCATGGCACACTGCAATTTTCAATTGCGTGCTGAAGAAAGTACCCGGGATGAAGATTTTGTAAAAGGACTTGGCAAAAAATATGGAGTTGAAGTATTGGTCAAAAAATTCGATACCAATAAATATGCTGAAGAACATAAACTAAGTATCCAGGTTGCCGCAAGAAATTTGCGTTACCAATGGTTTGATGAAATTTTGAAAAAACTAAAAACAGACTCAGTTTCAGCAGAGTCAAAATCCCCCTTTTGGGGGGTGGGTGGGCCTTTAACCGCTCATCACGCCAACGACAATATAGAAACCCTCCTGATGAATTTCTTTAAAGGCACAGGCATTAACGGCCTGCACGGGATATTACCTAAACAGGGCAACATTATTCGTCCATTACTTTTTGCAAAAAAAGAAGACTTGTCCGCATTTGCTGCAACAAATAAGCTGGCTTTTGTTGAAGATTCTTCCAATGCTTCTGATAAATACACCAGGAATTATTTCCGAAATGAATTGATCCCGGGACTGCAAAAAGTATTCCCGCAGGTAGAAGATAATTTGATACATAATATTGATCGTTTCCGCGACATTGAAATATTGTACAGGCAGTCTGTAGATATTACTAAGAAAAAATTACTGGAACCGAAAGGAAACGAAATACATATCCCGGTCTTAAAACTGGTGAAGACAACTGCTTTGAAAACCATCGTATATGAGATCATTAAAGACTATGGTTTTACAGCACAGCAAACTGACGATAGCATTGCTTTGTTGAAAAGTGAAAGTGGAAAATACATTCAGTCGGCAACACACAGGATCATTAAGAACCGTAACTGGCTTATCATTTCGCCCAATGAAAATGCAGCTTCACAAAATATTTTAATTGAAGGGGAGGGAAGTTTGCAGTTTGCAGAAGGAACTTTGCAGGTAAAAAAAATATGCAATATTCAATATTCAATATTAAATGATCAGTTGATTGCCCAGTTGAATGGCGATGAAATTAAATTCCCACTGCTGCTGAGAAAATGGAAGCAGGGCGATTATTTTTACCCGCTGGGTATGCAGAAAAAGAAAAAGCTCAGTCGATTTTTTATTGATCAGAAACGCTCACTCATCCAAAAAGAAAAAATCTGGGTGATCGAAATGGATAAAAAGATCATCTGGGTTGTTGGCCTGCGTATTGACGACCGTTTTAAAATTACCGATAAAACGAAAGACATTTTGGAGGTTACTTACCTCCCGTAAGTAATGATCTGGTTAAGTTTTAGATTTTTAATATGATCTATAAACTCGGTCAGCAAAGGATATTTGCCGCTAACCTCGCAAACAGCAATGATAAAAACAGCTCCAAAAACCGATCCCCATATATGTGCTGAATGATTAACGGTTTTATTATGGCTTTTATCTAACTGGTACGAAATGAGCAGGTAGATCAAACCAAACAAAAAGCCCGCAATGAAGACGGGGATAAATATCAGCCCGATCCCCATAATTGGATCCAGAACGATCTTTGCAAATACAACAGCCGAAACACCACCTGACGCCCCAAGGCTTCTGTAATAATAATTGTCTTTGTTCTTCATGTAAGTGGGTAACAGACAAACTCCAACAGCACCTGCATACATAAGGAAATACAGGAAGTAACCCGCTGTTCCAAATACATTCACAAAAAAGGATTCTACTCCTGAGTTATGTTTTAAGCCGTCCATATCAATGTAATCCTGCCCGGTTCCAAAAAGGTATAAGGCATACATGTTAAAGATCAAATGTGGAATGTTCAAATGGATCAGGCCGCAACTGAAGAACCGGTACCACTCTTTTTGCCGGCTTACTGCCGGGGGATAAAATATCAATTTATCCATTAAAGTTTGGTTGTTAAAAGCTACAATAGATGTTATGACCGTAACTATGATCAGTAAAAGGGTAACGTTAATTATCATTTTAGTTTATTGATGATGATATTTTTCATTTCGGTTGATAGAGCAGGCACGATAAATCTGTTCGGCAAGGATCAACCTTACCAATTGATGCGGAAAAACAAGTTTTGATAAGCTCCATTGGTAATTTGCCCTTTTCTTAACTGCTTCACTAACCCCATAAGCCCCGCCTATTAAGAAAACAATATTCTTTATGCTTTCATTGGCCCGCAGCTGGATAAATTTTGCCAATTCTTCACTGCTTAACTGTTTGCCGTTCTCATCTAGTAAAACCAGGTAATCTTCTTTTTGTAAAAGCCCGGTTATGATCTCTCCTTCTTTTTTCTTCAGGTCCGTTTCACCCATCGTGGCGGCATTTTTGGGCATGGGTATGATATTCCATTCAGTAGCATAATAATTACAGATACGTTTTGTAAACAGGTGAACCCCTTCTTTTACATAAGGTTCATGATTTTTACCAATGGCCCAAAATTGAAATTTCATGCGATAAAAATAAGAAAGCTGTTGCAGTAATTGAATTTTAATACCCGGTTATACAATTTGAACCATTTTTTTTAACTTCAATGTATGATAGAACTCAGGCCTGAAGCAAAGAAAGACTATGCATTTATTGAAGCAGTTTACCGCTCTACCCGGGAAGCAGAATTGAATTTAACCAACTGGACAGAACAGCAAAAAAACGCATTTGTCCTGATGCAATCAATGGCCCAGTTGTCAGAGTATAAAACAAAATTTCCCGGCGCAGTACTGCAGGTAATTATTTTTAATAAAAAAAATGCAGGACGGTTTTACACCTGGGAAAATGATACAGAGATCCGATTGATTGATATTACGCTATTGCCGAAATTCCGTGGTAAGGGTATTGGCACCGCAGTTTTACAGGATCTGGTAAAAAGATCGGATAAAATTCAAAAAAAAATTTCATTGCATGTAGACCCGGCCATCCCTGCTTTACAGCTATACGTTAGGTTAGGATTTATGCACATAAAAAACAATGGCCGCCATTATTATATGGAAAGAAGCCCGGCATGGAAACCTGGAAATAGATAATTTTACCATCAATCAGGTCTCTGATCCATCTCCTGCAGCAATGCTTTTTCAAAAGGCATTACATCATGTACGTTTAACATGG
This sequence comes from Ferruginibacter sp., assembly GCA_039926045.1. GTDB lineage: Bacteria > Bacteroidota > Bacteroidia > Chitinophagales > Chitinophagaceae > Ferruginibacter. The sequence goes on along the minus strand of JBDSXS010000021.1, from coordinate 12,228 downwards.
CGCTGGCCAGTATCTCCGTATTCACATTGAAATACCCACCTACCTGGTTTATGATATTGTTAGAAAAGTCGCATAAAGCAGGATCTGTTTTAACCCAATGTTTGCGGCAGGCTATTGGCCTTACCGGGTAAATACTGCAAAGATTATCTTTTAAAAAAACACAACGGGATAAAGCAGAATACGATCTTCTTCCTGCAGCAGCCTGTTCAGTCAAATAGGTCTTATCCACTTCGATGCCAGTTTCTGTGCAATAGTCAATGATCATAGCAGCTTCATCCCCAGATACATCCACATCAATAAAACAGCAGGCTGTGCAACCTGCTTTGCATTGTATTTCCCTTTTGCTTTCTTCCGGTGCGTTTACGAAAAATCCATCAATTGCATTGTATACTTGTTGGGTTGTTTGGTTAAGGTTTTGTGCCCTTAGTTTTTTTAACTGGATAATATAATCATCTATCAACTTCAGTATTTGATCGATCGTTCCCCGGTTTTCCGGCGCTTCCATCAGTAGCGATAGGTAATCTTTAAGGATAGAAGTTACCTTATACGCATTATATCCGGGTTCGGGTACAAAACTGTATGGAAGATCAGCCATATTGATGATATCAATTTTACGTTATAAAAAAAAGTGCAGATACTGCTCCCAAAACAAAACCCTCACTAAAAATAATATCAGTAAGGGTTCTGTTTAATGTTATAAGCCAGGTTGCACATGGCCCGAATGAGCATATGACGGTTAATTATTGGTAAAACAGATATGCTTTTTTTTGCCCCACTCATTAAAGTCAATGTCTATTTTCCCAAGACTCGAAGCATCAGCTGCAGCAGCATGAATGATGACTTCCTGGTTACTGTTATTCAGCAATATCATGGGATGTTGGTGAAAATTTTTTGTATTTCCACCAACGATCAGGTCCAGATTGATTGATTCTTTTGCCAGGGTAATATCATCAGGGGTATTCTTGTTTTTGTAACCAAGCTGGGAAAGGCATACTACAACCGCACAGCCTTTTTCTTTCTTTAACCAGGCAGATAAGTTATTCACTTTTTCTATTACATTCTTTTCACCGGGTTTGGCACTGATAATACCTGTTTTTATATTCCCTTTCGTGATGATCTTATAACCACCGGCTATACCCGTTTGATCATTAATTTCATCAATACTGGAATCATAAGTTAACTGGCCGGTCTTAAACTGCGGAGCGACACCAGCATTTAATACGATCGCATTATCCCTTCGGATCTTCGAAACCTGCTGGTTTATTTGATGAACAGGAATGGCTGTGTGTAAGAAAATTAGCTTTCCCGTACCATTATATCCGGTCAAACGGGAGACTGTGCTGGCAACAGTTTCCAATGGTTTTAATGCAAGCATAGCGGTTGTAGCTATACTCCCCTGGATCAGGAATTTTCTTCTTGTATGCATATGATGTAGAGTTTAAGTAACGGTCAAATAATATTACAAAATACAAAATCCCCGGATATTTTGATATTTTTTTTATATATCCGATTTGGGAATAAAATTTGTGGTTTTTAATTTATTAAAGAGATTGAAATATTTATATGCTGCGGTTATCAATTATTTTCAAATCCTAACAACTACGCTGGCATAGAACTTTACTACCATTTAAACCATTTTCTTTTTAAACAAAACTTGCATATTAGTAAAATAATACATAGTTTTAATATTGATATGTAGGTTATGTTACTTTATATATAGGACATTAACTAACCAAAACCCGTAACTGCTTTATGACTTTCAGCTTTTCCTTTTCATTATTTGGAATTTATCCTCCTCCATCATAAATGAGAACCTTAACAGCATAATACAGGGATTATTAAAAACTAAACTTTTATACGATAGCCGAACCTTTTTTATTTCAAAATCCACCTTTAGGTTAGGAACATAGCTGAATAAAGCACGGCAAGAATTTTTGCGTTATCTTTTTGAAAACCACTTTTTTTATTGATTCAACTTCAAAACAAACCGGTATGAAAAAAACATTCAAAAATTGTGGTGCAAGAGTATTTATAAAAAGGATAAAAACTTTTGCCCTGGTTATCTTTTCAATCTTCATGTCTGTAACAGCTGTAGCAAATGTTTATAATGTAACAAATACCACTGACGGCTTTGGGCTCAACCAACTCCGTGGTGCTATTATAGATGCTGATGCTTTAGGAGGCACTCATACCATTAATGTTGCTGCAGGCACTTATATACTAACACTAGGCGAAATCATTTTAGGAAATACTGCACAGAATATTACTATTATCGGAGCCGGCTCAGCAAGTACCATTATCAGTATGACAACGGGTGCAGGGCAGGACCGGATCTTTTTTATTAATCCTTCAGGAACTACAAACAGTCCGGTAATAACTGTTCGGGATATTAAATTTGAGAACGGATACCTTACTTCAGATCCTTATGGCGGGGCAGCTATTTGTGCGGGTGGTGGTTTAGGTGAATCTCTTACTTTAAGTGATTGCATATTTGATAATAATATTCTTCCGGCAGGTGCTTTTGGTGGCGCAGCAGTCTGTATGCAAATTTCCGGCAGCCTTACAATTGCCAATTGTACATTTACAAATAATGTCAGTAATGATGCTGATGGAGGAGCAGTTTATTTTACTATTTTCAGTGGTTCGGGATATGGTGGCGATCTGCTTGTAACCAATTCCACATTTACCGGAAATTCTGTTATATTTCCAGGCGCTGCTACATCTAATGGAGGTGCGCTTGCTTTCACAGGACAAGAAGGGATTGATGGATCATTCAACGTTACCATTAATAATAATACATTTACTAACAATACGGCGGACGGATCTGGGGGAGCTCTTTCAGCAAATAATTCTCCAGGTTTGTCTGCATCCCAAATACATTTCAACCGATTTTTTAATAATACCAGTACACTTTCTGCAAATACCGGTGCACTTAATTTCGTGGAATCTGGTGGCAGCGTAAATGCAGAAAATAACTGGTGGGGTTGTAATAGCGGGCCTTCAGCATCTCCCTGCAACCGGGCAGGAGGAGATATAACAGGAGGAGGCTCATTGGACCTAAGCCCGTGGCTGCAGTTAAAAGTTACAGCCTTGCCCGGCGCAATTTGTAGCAGCACTCCATCAAACACGTCAGTCATAACAGCAGGTTTTTTGAATAATTCAGATGGCACTGCCATTCCTGCGACTAATCTCTCCGCATTGATCGGATTACCTGTTACATGGGGCCCCACCACATTGGGGAGCCTTTCCAGTCAGCAGGCAACGATCCAGGCCAGTGGAACCTCAACAGCTACATTTACATCAAATGGAACGGGTGGTACAGCAACTGTGAATGCCCAGGTGGATAATGTGCCTGCGGGCGAAACATCACCGGCAAGAGCGAGTATTACAGTAAATGGTTCGTCAACGCCACCTAGCGGGGCAACGGGAATAACCACCATCTGTAGCGGAAGCAATACAACTTTAACTGTATCAGGCGGCTCAAAAGGATCGGGAGCAATAACCGAATGGTTCACCGGGGCGTGCGTGGGCACCCCGGCCGGTTCGGGTGATGTTATCACAGTTTCTCCAACTACTACCACAACTTATTATGTACGATATAACGGTCCATGTAATACAACCACCTGTGCAACAGTAATTGTAACCGTAAATGCACTATCAATAGCGCCAACCGGTGTCACCGGAACAACCACCATCTGTAGCGGAAGCAGTACAACATTAACCGTAGATGGCGGATCAAAAGGAACAGGAGCTTCGACTCAATGGTTTACCGGATCATGCGGAGGAACGCCGGCCGGTACGGGTGATGCCATAAATGTTTCGCCAGGCAGCACAACCATTTATTATGTAAGGTATGCGGGTACCTGTAATACTACAACCTGTGCATCAGTAACGGTTACTGTAAATCAATTACCAACAGTAGGTGTACCTGCAGTTGTTCAACCAACATGTGCTACACCTACAGGAACAATTACAGTAAATGCATCGGGTTCCGGGACATTGGAATACAGTATTAACGGAGGAGCAAATTGGTTTATATCCAATATCTTCAGCGGCCTTGCAGCCGGTAACTATAATATAGCGGTACGTTCACAAACTGCACCATCCTGCGTTTCTGTTTACTCAGGCAATCCGGTAATTTTAATTGCCGCGGCAAACTGCTGCACTCCTGTTAATTCCGGCACAGTTACAACCGGTGATCAAACCATTTGCAATGGAGGAGATCCTTCCAATATAACATTCTCTATATCACCATCTGGCGGAGCTGTTGGGGGGTCATTTAATTACCAGTGGTATTATAAAGATGGAGCTGAAGAACAATGTCCCACAGGAACAAATACATCAGGATGGACATTGATTGGCGGGGCAACCGGGAATAGTTATGATCCTCCATCGGGTTTAGCTACCTCCAGAACTTATGCAGTAACGGTAGATCCTACCGGAACTCCTGATTGCGGTATAGCGACCTGGGCAAACAACTGCAGAAGGATAACCGTAGGGTCGGCAATAGTTGCAACCTGTTCAAATACTAATCCGACATTATATTTTGGTTATCCAGGGGATCAGACCGCTACGGTTAGTGCAAAAGCTACGGGCGGGACTGTGCCGTATACGATTTCTATTACTATGAACCGTCCGTTGAATTGCAATGTTATTACCAGTTCCGGCGACGAATTATGGACAGCTTCAGGTGGCACAAGTGTTAATAATACCTGTCCCGCCTCAGGGGCCGGTTTATTTCCACCGGTTTCTACAGGCACCGGCATCGCTTCAGGGGTCAATTATTCAGTAAATGTTACCCTTATGCAGGATGCCATTTTTACTGCAACGATCACAGATGCGAATGGATGCGTATCTACCTGTACAACCAGCATTCATGCAGAAGATGTTCGTTGCTTTGCAGGCAATAGCAGCAATACAAAAATTTCAATTTGTCATCAAACCGGCAACCCTTCTAATCCATGTATAAGTATGTGCGTGGTGGAATCGGCATTAGCTTCACATCTGGCGCATGGCGACTACGTGGGCAATTGTACTCCCGATTGCCTGGCACCAGTATCTGTCATGGCAACTCCTATTGAAGAAAAGAAAGCTACGAGCGAAGAAAAGAACACTCCGGTTGAACAAAAGGGAACTGTTGTTGAAAAAAAGCAAACTGTTGTAGAAGAGAAACTGCTATTACCGGATATGTTTCAGGTAAAGGTTCTTAATAACCCAACTGAAAATCAGTTTTCGATCCAGGTGATAAGCGCAAACAATGAAAAGGTATTTATAACAGTTTATGATGTAATGGGGCGAATCGTGAAAAATATTGAAAGGCGTGATCGTCAACTTATTCTTTTTGGCGAAGAATTAAAAACAGGGAATTACATGGCAGTTGTCAGACAGGGAAATAAAACGGAAACAGTAAAATTGGTAAAACAATAAAAACCATCACTAATAAAAGGAAAGAGGCGGTACTTAAATTACCGCCTCTTTTTTATTTTCATACACAAATTTCTAATGGATACAGGCAATGTTGGTATCTGATCTTTTACGTTTACCGGTAACAACTTACGTATACAAAGCAGTATTAAATTCCGAAAGCTTTTTTTTAAACTGAAGAAGAAACGATTATTTTTACGAATATTAAAGTATCAGATAATGAATGTAGGAATTTTGTATCCCCGCTCCAAAGCACATCCGGGCATTACACAGGATTTTATGGATGGGATAAAAGCATTTACCGGGCAGCAACAAAATGACATCACCTTTACTTCGGAGAGTATCGGGTATGGTGGATCAGAAAAAGAAGTGTATGAAAAGGCAGAAAAATTATTGTTGATAGATGATGTTGATATCTTGGTTGCCTTTATTGGTGAAAAGGTCCTCGAAATATTGCATCCCCTGATGCAATCCAGCGGCAAATTATTACTGGTAGTACATCCTGGGGCCAATTATCCATATAGCTGGATGCCTCAGCCCAATATCATACAGCTTACACTGCAGGATGCTTTTTTGTGTTGGCTTTGCGGACAGGATGCCGGTAAAGAAAAAGCGGGCGATGCGGTAATGGCTTCTACATTTTACGACTGCGGCTACCTGCACCTTGCCACAATGGTGAAAGGATATACAGACTCAGGCGGTAATATTGTTTTCAATTATGTGAACAACCAGGCTTATAACGATGGTTTTCATATTGATGAAATGGTCAATTTTTTATCGGATAAATCCGGCCCGCAAAATGTATTGGCATTATTTGATGAATTGCCGGCTTCATTGTTTTACAATAAGCTCAACGGGATTGAAGGGGCCGGGAAACTTAAGCTGTACGTGTCGCCCATGATGCTGCAACCGGCTGCCTTGGGTAATTCTGGCAGCGGCTTTAAATTTCCGGTAAGCGGTTATACGCCCTGGTTACCCGAGGCAGCAGCTGGTACCAGTAGAGATTTTTGTGATGCATTCCGGATGAAGTCTAAAAGAGATCCCGGACTTTTTTCACTGCTCGGATGGGAAACGGGGATGATCTTACAGCAGATATCCGATACTACCAGTTCCGGGTTCGATGATGGCGCCCGTATTGCAGTAGCACTGCAAAAAATAACATTCAACGGTCCCAGGGGTGAACTGCAGCTGGACACGGCTACAAATTATTTTACATCTCCCTTTGTACGGTGCCATGTACCTCATAATACAGGCCAAATGACAACTGCACTGCAGGCATTCCCGGTAAATGCCTGGGCAACCTATATTCAATTACCTACCGAGGGATCAGGTTCGGGCTGGACAAATACTTACCTCTGTTATTAATATGACCACAGCCTGCAATACCCGTGTACTCTTACTATGCAGCAGCAGCTTTGCTTTGCCCGCAATGCAGGAACTGATTTTTTTTCAACAGCTTGCTGTAGTAGCTGTGCCGCGTAAACGCCGGAGCTTTTTGCAAAATGTACATGCTGCACTTCATGGTACGACAATACCAATCGTGGAAGTGGATAACACATCTTTTGCCGAACAACTTATCTGTTCCATTGAGCAATATGATGTGAATCTAGGATTGGTGATGGGATTCAGATACCTGCTCCCTGCCAGTGTTTACACTCTTCCGGTAAAGGGCTTTTTTAACGTACACCCGGGACCGCTACCTGCTTACCGGGGCGTTGATCCCGTTTTCTGGCAGATCTATAACCGGGAAGAACAGGCAGGGGTAAGTATTCATAAACTTGATGAGGCGTACGATACCGGACCACTGGTACTTACGCAAATGATCAAAGTAGCTCCAACAGACAATTACGGGATACTCGATTCCAAATTGGCAGCCCTGGCAGCGGGAATGGTGCGGGTGTTGCTGAAACTGGCTGCCTACGACCTGAAGATACCTTCAAAACCACAAGCGCAATCAACTCTTTATTATGCCCGCCAGGGTGCAAATGAAGTTACCATCAATTGGCAGGAAATGGAGGCAGACAGGATCGTCGCACTCATCAATGCCTGTAACCCATGGAATAAAGGTGCTGTTACAAAATTCAATAACAGAATACTTAGGATACTGGTAGCCGAAAAGCAGCAAAACCTTGGCGTTACAGGTAAGACACCGGGCAATATCACTATATTGGAAGATAAAAGTATAATTGTTTCGACACTTAATAACGAGGCCCTGAAACTACAAATTGTTTATCTGGAAGAGGGTTTTTTAAACGCTTCCAGACTGTCTGAAATAGGATTAATACCGGGCAGTTATCTTGGTTGATACGTTTACACTTTTTTTTTTGATGCAATACCTGTATTCTCATAAAATTAATTTGCATTTATTACTATTAAATATTACTTTTAATTCATGATAACTGAGGTGGTTTAATTACCAGGTTTCAAACACATTTTAAATTTAAGCGAAATCCATTTTATTACCTTTTATAAAAACCCTATTACAAAATCCTTACTATTCTTTTATAAAAACCCGACTCTATCTTATTTAAGCCATTTTTTTAATCAAGACTATTGAATTATTTATATTTGTTTTATTATTTATTACTGCTGATTATTTTAATACCAAAACTATATAATTATGGCTCAACCATATGTTGGAGAAATAAGAATGTTTGGAGGAAATTTTGCTCCCGCCGGCTGGATGTTTTGTTCGGGCCAGTTGCTCGCTATTTCTGAATATGATACGCTTTTCAATTTGATCGGCACTACCTACGGCGGCGATGGGCAATCAACCTTTGCTCTGCCGAACCTGCAGAGCCGGGTACCTATTCACCAGGGACAAGGGAGCGGTCTTTCCAACTATACTCTTTCTGAAACCGGGGGAGCAGAAAGCGTAACAGTTACGCAAAACCAGATGCCCACACATAATCATACACCGCGTGCATCCAATACCGGTACCGCTGATACCCCGGCTAATAATTTCTGGGCCAATTCCACCACCGGCAAACCTTATAGTCCTGCACCGCCGGCCGTTCAAATGAATGCCGCAACAATGGGGCCGGCAGGAGGTAGCCAGCCTCACGACAATATGATACCATTTCTTTGTGTAAGCTATATCATTTCATTATTCGGAATATTTCCTTCCCCTTAATAATCTGAACACTGTAAACAGAAATTATTTAAAATAAAACTTTTATACGATGGCTGAACCTTTTTTATCAGAAATAAGAATCTTCTCTTTTGGTTTTGCGCCCCAAGGTTGGGCCTTGTGTAACGGGCAACTGTTACCTATTAACCAAAACCAGGCATTATTCTCTTTGCTGGGAACAACCTATGGTGGCAACGGGCAAACAAATTTTGCATTGCCTGATATACGTGGCCGGGTACCCATGCATGTTGGGGGCGGCTTGACGCTGGGGCAGCGTGCCGGGGAAGAGGTACATACACTTAGTATTAATGAGTTGCCGACCCATACCCACCAGGCATTTGGAAGTTCCAACGCTCCTACGGTAGCTCCGCCTACCAGTAATTTCTGGGCATCCAATACGGGCTTTACCCCTTATGGCACTGCAGGAGACACGGCCATGTCGACACAATCACTCAATAATACAGGCGGAAGCCAGGCACACGAAAACAGGTCTCCGTTTTTAACGCTAAATTATTGTATAGCCTTGCAAGGCATATTTCCTTCACCTAATTAATTAAAAAAATCAAAATAATATTTTATGGCAGATCCATTTGTAGCAGAAATCAGGATATTCCCTTTCAACTTTGCCCCACATGGCTGGGCATTTTGCAACGGTCAGCTTTTACCTATATCTCAAAACACGGCACTTTTCTCCTTATTAGGAACTACCTATGGTGGAAATGGGCAAACAACTTTTGCACTGCCGGATCTGCAAGGCAGGGCAGCCATGTTTGACGGCCAGGGACCAGGACTCTCACTTCGTGACCTGGGCGAGACGGGAGGTTCGGAAACTATAACCCTGCTCACAACAGAAATGCCTGTCCATACCCACGTGGTAAATGCAAAGGTAGCAGGCGGTATTGCCAGTCCCACGGATATGGTATGGGGCACTTCCAGTGCGGCCAAGGTTGCGGCTAATTTTTATGCGCCTGCCGCACCTTCTCCGGTAAGCATGAATCCGGGGGCTTTAACTGTGAATGGCGGCAACCAGCCACACAATAACATGATGCCCTATCTAACTTTGAATTTCAATATTGCCCTGCAGGGGGTTTTTCCGCCAAGACCCTAAACAAAAGAAAAGCGGAACATACATTAAAAATAAGAAGTAACGTTTAAAACTGGCTTTAAAAATCAATCTATTAATGATAAAACTTTTAAAAAGTTATTATGCAACAATTATACAAAAACCGTTGTTTACATTTTTTTATACAAGCGGTTAAAACTGTTACTGTTCTTTTTTTTATAGCTGTGCTTCCTGCATCAGCTATTGCACAAAATTATACGCCAAATACATTTACTGATCCTGTCATTACCACGCTTAATAATGCTACGGGTGCCATAAACGGGGGGGCAACGATCTCTCTCCGGTCGGCGCTTATGGCTGCGGATAATTTGGGAGGACCCCATATCGTTACTTTATCAACCGGAACATATAATCTTTCAAAAACAGGAAGTAGCGAAATAACTATTGGTAACACTTCACAAAATATAACTATTAATGGAAATGGTCCGGCAAACACCATTATTAATATGGTGAATGATGCAAACAGGGATCGGATTTTGTTTATTAATCCAACAGGTACTACAAACAGTCCTGTAATAACCGTTTCAGGTATTACTTTTCAAAACGGTTATCTAACTTCTGATATTTATGGCGGAGCAGCCATTTGTTCAGGTGGAGGTTCAGCTGAATCGCTTACTGTAACTAATTGCGCTTTCCTTAATAATACGCTTCCGGCAAATGCTTATGGCGGTGCAGCTATCAATGTGCAGGTTAGAGGCAATCTTACTGTTGACAATTGTACATTTACAAATAACGTAAGTAATGACGCAGATGGGGGAGCTATTTTGTTTATCATATTTAATACAGGCTTGGGTACCGGCTTTGGTACCCTTAATGTAACTAATTCAACATTTACAAATAATAGTGTCATATTTCCTGGTGCAGGTACTTCTAATGGGGGAGCTTTAGCTTTTACAGGACAAGGAGGTGTAACTCCTTTTAATGCCACGATCAATAATAATACATTTACCGGTAACACAGCCGACGGCTTGGGTGGAGCTATTTCAGCAAATAATTCTCCCAATGTATCCATACCACAGATCCATTTTAACCGGATAGTTAATAATACCAGTACAGCTTCAGCATCATCCAGTGGCCTTCATTTTGTTGAGTCTTCGGGTAGTGTGAATGCTGAAAATAACTGGTGGGGTTGTAATACAAATCCTGTAAACGTTGCATCTACAGCTCCCTGCAACCAGGCTGGTGGAGATGTACCAGGCTTAGGCTCTTTGGATGCTAATCCTTGGCTGCAATTAAGAACAACGGCTTCTCCAAACCCGATCTGTAATACACCGGCGGGTCTTGGAAACACAACAACAGTTACAACAAGTTTCCTCAATAATTCGGATGGTACTGCCATTCCTGTGGCTAATCTTACGAGGTTGATCGCATTGCCTGTTACCTGGGGCCCTACTACTTTAGGCACCCTTTCGGCTCAACAGTTAACAATACAGGCATCAGGAACTGCAACTGCAACATTTACATCTAATGGAACAGGTGGTACTGCTACTGTAAATACTCAGGTGGACAATGTGTCTCCGGCGGAAACCACTACTTCCCGGGCCAGTATCACTGTAAATACCCTGCCTATTGTAACCAACCCGGCAAATTTCACATCTTGTGTCGGTGGTACAGCAACTTTTACATCAACAATAACCGGAACACCGGTACCAACAATAACATGGCGTTTAGGTGCAGTGGCGCTTGTTAATGGTGTTCAGGGTTCTGGTTCTACAGTTTCAGGGCAGGGAACCAATACACTAACTATTACCAATGTGCAGCCAGGTGATGCTGCTACTAACTATAATGTACAGGCAGTCAACCAGTGCGGAACAGCTACTTCTGCAGATGCAACTTTGTTTGTAAACCAGGTTACAGGAGGCACTGTTGGTTCAGATCAAACGATCTGTTCAGGCGGCGATCCTGCAGCATTTACAGAAAGCGTGGCGTCAACAGGCAGCGGTGCATTAACCTATCAGTGGCAAAGCAGTACAACGAGTTGTGCTGCCGGATTTGGCAATATAGGCGGCGCTACTTCAACAACTTACGATCCTCCTTCAGGCTTAGCGGTAACTACTTATTACCGCAGGGTTACTACAAGCACGTTTAACGCAGTGCCATGTACTGCTAACAGCAATTGTATAACGGTAACCATCAATAACGTGACTGGCGGAACCGTTGGATCAGACCAAGCGTTCTGTTTCACCGGAGATCCTGCGGCATTTACACAATCTGTGGCGTCAACAGGCAGCGGTGCGTTGACCTATCAATGGGAAAGCAGCACAACAAGTTGCGCTGCGGGGTTTAGCCCAATAGGGGGTGCAACATCAACCACCTATGACGCGCCATCAGGCTTATTGGCAACTACGTATTACAGAAGGGTTACAACAAGCACATTGAACACAGTTCCTTGTACTGCAAATAGCAATTGTATAACAGTAACAATAAATGCCCTGCCGGTAGTGAGCATAACGGGGTCAAATTCTATTTGTGCGGCTTGCGCCCCTGGCCCTGGTACAACAATTTACACAGCGGCACTTAATGGCCCGGCAGAAAGCCCTTCAAATGCATC
>JBDSXS010000020.1:0-18092 GCA_039926045.1 Ferruginibacter sp. | reverse complement strand
GAACTGGAAATGCAGGCATTGCGTGCCCAGATGAACCCGCATTTTATATTTAACTGCCTCAGTTCCATCAACCGTTTTATTTTTAAAAATGATAATAAAGTAGCATCGGATTATCTCACCCGTTTCTCCCGCCTCATCCGCATGGTGCTGATGCATTCGCAAAAGAAATTAATAACCCTCGAAGATGAACTGGAAATGCTGAGGCTTTATCTTGACCTGGAACGTTTACGTTTTAAAGATGCATTTGATTACAGCATCACCACTACCAATATAGTTGATGCCGGGAACGTCTTTATCCCTCCACTTCTGCTCCAGCCCTTCTGCGAAAATGCAGTATGGCACGGGCTGATGCATAAAGAATCAAAAGGACATCTGAATATTATTATCAGTGAAGTTATTAGTGATAAGGATAAAGTGCTGCATTGCAGGATAGAAGATGATGGCATTGGCCGGGAAAGAGCGGCTGAGATGAAAAGTAAATCAGCCGAAAATGAAAAATCAATGGGATTAAAAATTACAACAGAGCGCCTGGCACTATTGAACCAGGAAAATAATTTCAGTACCTTTTACAAAATTGAAGATTTACTGAATGAAAATAACGAAGTGGCAGGCACAAGGGTGCAATTAAAGATCAGGTATAAAGAAAATATAGAAGAATTTGTATAGTTAACGCTTTGCGATCTTTGTGCTCCTATCTTAGCGTTCTTTGCGGTAAAGGAGAAAAATTAACCGCAAAGAACGCTAAGGTTTTCGCAAAGACCGCAAAGTATAAAAGACCGTTTGATGCTTAAAGCAATTATTATAGATGATGAACCTTACTGTTGTGAGATACTGGCAGCCATGCTGGAATCTGAATGCCCGGAAGTGGAGATCGTGAGTATTTGCAAAAATGCAGGGGATGCTTTGGCTGCCATCCGTCAATATGCTCCTGATCTGGTTTTCCTGGATGTGGAAATGCCAAAGATGAATGGCTTTGAAATGCTGGAGCAGATACCTGATATAAACTTTCATCTCATCTTCACCACCAGCTACGACCAATATGCTCTAAAAGCGATCCGCTTCAGCGCCATTGATTACCTGCTGAAACCCATTGACCGTGAAGAACTGAAAAAAGCAGTGCAAAAAGTAAAAGAAAGGATACTGGTGCCCATACCGCAACAGTTAGAGATCCTCATGCACAAATTCAGGCAACCATCCAGCCCTGTAAACAAAATTGCCCTGCCCACCATTGAAGGATTACTGATGATACCGGTTGATACCATCATCAGTTGCGAATCGGATGATAATTATACCACACTGCTATTGAAGGGTAAGAAAAAGATTCTGGTCACCCGTTCACTTAAAGAGATGGAAGAAATACTGGAACAGCATTCTTTTATCCGTGTAAGCCGGTATTATATTGTCAACCTGAATGAAATTGAAAAATATATTAAAGGCGAGGGCGGTTACCTGGTGATGAGTGATGGAACTTCAATAGATGTTTCCCGGGCAAAAAAAGAACTTTTATTGAGGAAAATATTACCATGCAGAGAATAAAATAAATTTATCCTTCCTTATTCTCATCATCATGCGTGAATTTATACACTGCGTCTTTGTGCCGTATCATTTTTATAGCCTGTATAAGCGCCGTTAATGCAAAGATGCCGCCAATGACCCAGTTGAGGTATTGCTGGCTGTTTGCTATCCTTTGTACCAACCATTTACCGCCAAATATAAAAACACAGTTTCCCAATAAAGTACCCAGGCCGATACCAATAATATAAATATTGTATTGCATTTTTACCGGTTGCAGTATCTTCTTTGTAAATAGAACAGTGCTCCATCCGAACCAGAATGGGATCTGTACCGGGTTGATGGCACACATGAACATACCCAGTAAAAAGCGCTGCATATTATTTTGCAGTATCACATTTTTACTTTCACCCCCTCCCCTGGCGGCTGCAATAAAACTGCCTACTGCCAGTGCGATGATGATGAGGAGTGTGATCCATTCCATTACCTTCATCAGTTTCTCCTGCTTACGTATCCAGTCAACCCCAATTAAGGAAACACGCACATAGATCATTTCAACCAGCAAAGACCCAAGAGAAAATTCCATGGCATGTGCAATACTTTCCTGTATGCCGATCTGCATGGCAGCCACATTAAGTGTACCCAAGGGTAAAGAACCCAGAAAACTGATCAGTAAACCCCAGCAAAAAATGCGTAACAATTTCGGCATCGGACAAAGATAGGGAGCATGGCTATATCCAACAAAGTTTGAGCGTCACTTTACAAATTACCTACTTCGCAAAAACAGCCAGGGATACTGTTAAATTATCCGACATGGAGACACTGCTTCCGCCCACACCAAAATTCCTCCTGTTGATGCTGAATTCACCATCAAAAACATATCCTCCACTTTTGGGTGTGGCACCAAAGCCAAATTCAACGGGCCTGGTAACGCCCTTGATCGTTAATTGGCCAAATACATAGAACCGGCCGGCAACAGATGACCTTGTGATCTTTGTGCTTTTAAAATGAATCGTTTTATAAGTGGCTACATTAAAATATTCAGCCTTCTTTAAATGTCCGTCCCTTGAGTCGTTATCCGTATCAATCGTAGCAGCATCAACGGTTACATCAAAAGATGAAGTCGCAAATTTTTCAGGGTCGAATTTTATAGTGCCTTTTAAACCGCTGAAATCTCCACCCGTTTTGACACCAAAATTCTTAATTACAAAATGAACTTTGCTGCCATCACCCACCGGTGTAAGACTAGCCTGGGCAATTACCAGGTTTGAAAGGATCAAAAAAACTATAAATAAGCCGGATATTTTTTTCATGAAGTAAAATTAATTAAAATCTTTCTTTTATCTTTTTAAATTATAAGTTACCCCAATTGCAACACCTGCCATTTTTTTCCTGAACCGGTCATTCATATCACCACCGGGTGTTGTTTGCACTTTTGAATCCGTTGTATATTCAGCAAAAAGAAATTGAAAACCTAATTTAACTCCCCAAGAATCATTCCATTTATACCTGGCAAACAGTTCGCTGTTCAAAGATCCTTTATCATTATCGCTAATTAACAAAAGATTAAACCCTGTTGGTTTAGCGGTTACCGGGATACCGGTTGCAAAATTATTTCCGTAATAAACGCCAGTTTGTTTTTTGCCAAAACTAAAACCAATGGCGTCAATGGTTAAACCTGCTGAAAACCTTTTACTGAAATTATACCCAACATTCAATGATAAATTCAATGAATTGATCTGCGCTTTGGGAAAGAGTACAGAATCGATGTTCGGATTAATATCGTCCGCAAAAAGTACGGATGGACCGGTTTTTCCACTGGTTAATTTTGCGGGTGCCGTTCTGAAATAAAGATTGCTTCCAAAGTAACTGGTAAATCTTGCCCCGAGGCCAAGCTCAATTTTATTACGCTTTCCCAATTTCCAATTGTAAACATATGCAAGTGAACCCGTACCCTGTGATGAACCTATACCGGCCGTAAATTCTGCAAAATTATCTACTGCCCTTATTTTTTTTTGTTGAGCAATTACGCTACCCGAAAGCAACATGTAACATAAAACAGATATAAGAATTTTATTCATGATTGTTGTTTTTATATTATTGACTTATTTCAATTCAGTATAACCAAACTGTATCCTAAAACGGGCACACCAGATAAGTACGTATTTGTAATTGGCTATATCAGGTTCGGCAGGTAACTCATAATTAAATGTGCCACTGGTGTATTTCATAAACCCCAGGTCATTATATTCAGTTGGTGGAGAAGCGTGGCTGCCAATAGTCTTGGAAAAATATACATGTACATCGGGTCCGTTATTCGAATTGAAATTTTTAAATACCAGGTAATATTTCATTCCCAGTTTTTCTACAGTCACATCTCCCCTTGCCTGGTCACCGGATTCGCCGCCAATTAAGACACCACTGTATAATACCTGGCTTTGTGTAGTATCTCCAGGCGGAACAATAATTTCATTCCCGTGTGAAGGGATCGTATCTTTTTTGCAACCAAACATAAACAAACATGCAACAAACAATAAACTACAAACTGTTTTCATAATATTACATTTTAGAGCCCAAATTAAGTAACCCACCCATAAGCAACTGTCAGTTAACTGACAGTTGCTTGTTTTTAACAAACCTTATATATTCTATTTACGTAAATATTTATGTGAGGAATTAAACACTAATGAATTAGATTGTATTTTTAAATAAATAAGATTTCCTGATAAAAGCATCCACCATACAACTCCTACGTTTTCATTTTTCTTTCTTCCTGATGCCGGTTTACTGGTTTGCATTAAGCCAGACACCGGGAATCAATACAGCACATGCCATTTTGGTTTTCTTTATCCTGCACATACTGGTTTACCCGGCAAGCAATGGTTACAATAGTTATATGGACAGGGATACAGATAGTATTGGTGGAATTAAGAACCCAAAGCAACCTACCAGGCAGTTATTCTACGCAACCATTCTGCTTGACCTGGTGTCTATCATCATTAGTTATTTCCTTAGCCTGTATTTTATGTTAGGCATTATTGCCTACATATTGGCATCGAGGGCATATAGTTACAGGGGCATACGTTTAAAAAAGTACCCGATCATTGGTTATTTAACTGTTGTCATCTTCCAGGGTGGTTTAACTTTTTTTTTAGTGATGCATGGCAGCAGCAGTGAAAAAATAACTGAAGTACCGTTTATTGGAATGCTGACTGCCAGTTTATTGATTGGGGGCTTTTATCCGTTAACACAGATTTACCAGCATAAACAGGATGCAGCAGATGGGGTAAGGTCCATCAGCAGCATGTTGGGTTACAAAGGCACTTTTATATTTACCGGCATTGTCTATTTATTCGCCATGTGCAGTCTCGGTTTTTACCTGATCGAAAATGCACAGCAATACAACTTTTTTATCATTCAGGTGTTTTTCATACCGATACTGGCATATTTTTTTTGGTGGTTTAAAAAAGTATTGGCCAATACAGGCGCAGCCAATTTTAAAAATACCATGCGCATGAATATGCTGGCATCTTTTTGCAGCAATTGTGCGTTTATAACACTATTAATACTGGAAAAATATTGAGTAAGATCATTTCTATAGCAACCGAGGTCCCTTCAAACAAACATGAGCAACATGCGATATGTGATTTTGCCGATGCTATTTACAGCACCGATGAGACAGAAAGCCGAAAATTAAAATTCCTGTACAGGCACAGTGGGATCACAACCCGTTATTCGGTAATACCCGATTACGGTTTACCTGCAGCCGAACGGCAGTTTTATTCAACCTCGCCCGACCTGGAGCCCTTTCCTGCTATGGAGAAAAGGATGGAGTGGTATGCAGATCATGCAGCCCCACTTTCCATAAAAGCCATTGAAAAATGCATAGCGGGTAAGATCGTCAATACAGAGATAACACACCTGATCACCGTAAGTTGTACAGGCATGAGCGCCCCGGGGCTCGACCTTGAGATCATGGAGAAGATGGGTTTGATGAGGAATATCTTCCGCACTTCTGTTAATTTCATGGGATGCTATGCTGCCATACATGCACTTAAACTGGCGGATGCCATTTGCAAATCAGATGATGCAGCAAATGTGATCATTGTTTGCACAGAATTTTGTACCCTCCATTTTCAAAAAGAAATTTCGATTGACAATATAACCTCTACCCTTTTATTTGCGGATGGATGTGCTGCTGTTTTAATGCAGCCGGAAAGATCAACATCAAAAGGGATCAGTCTCAAAAGTTTTTTCTCTGATGTTGCTTTTAAGGGCAAATCCGATATGTCGTGGAAGATCGCTTCCACCGGTTTTTTAATGACACTTTCGGGTTATGTGCCCGACCTGTTAAAAGAAGATTTTGATGGATTACTGACAAAAACTTTGGAACACGCCGGTTTAAATAAAGATGAAATAACCCACTGGTGCATTCACCCCGGCGGCAAAAAGATACTTGAAGCCATTGAAAAGAGTATATCCCTGCCAACAGAAAGCCTGCATTATTCATATGAAGTACTGAATGATTATGGAAATATGAGTTCAGCTACCATTTTATTCGTTTTAAAGAAAATACTAGATGAACTTACTGAAACATCTAAACCAGCCAGGATATTTGGAGCCGCTTTCGGCCCAGGATTAACCATGGAAACATTTATCGCTTCCTATGATTAATCTTAGCAACAGATCATACAAAAAAGAACTGCTTGACCAAGACGATATTCCTTTTGCTGACATCCGGCAAAACATGAAGGAACTAAATACCATCAACAAATGGCTTGGGGGGCACAACATAACAATTGCAGGGCTTCGGGCGCTGACCACAAACCAGGCTAACAATAAGCCGATCTGCATTTGTGAGATCGGTTGCGGCGGTGGTGATAATTTAAAAGCCATCAGCAACTACTGTATCAGTAAAAATATCCCCGCCCATTTTATTGGCATTGATATCAAGCAGGAATGCATTGACTTTGCCAAACAGCAATATCCCGATCTGAAATCAATATGGATCACGAGTGATTATCAACAGGCCGATCTTGATGAACACAAGCCTGATATCATTTTTTCTTCTCTTTTCTGTCATCATTTTACAGAAGCTGAATTGGTGACCATGTTGCAATGGATGAGAAAAAATGCGGCCACAGGATTTTTCATTAATGACCTTCAGCGGCATTCCCTCGCTTATTACAGCATTAAATGGATAACAAAACTTTTCTCGGGGTCATACCTGGTAAAAAATGATGCCCCGCTTTCTGTTGCCCGGGGATTTGTAAAAGAAGAATGGACCAGTATCTTTAAAACCGCCGGTATCAGTAATTTTTCCATCCAATGGAAATGGGCTTTCCGTTATTTGATAACTTGCAGGAATGAATGACCATGCAAAATATGATACCTGTATCATTGGTGGTGGATTAGCCGGCCTGGCATTATCCATTCAGCTGGCCAAACTTGGCTACACGGTTGCTTTGTTTGAAAAAGAACAATACCCTTTTCATAAAGTTTGTGGCGAATACATTAGTCTCGAAAGCTGGGATTTTATTGAAGCTCTTGGTTTACCCTTACATGAAATGCAATTACCCATCATTTCCAATTTAATTGTAACCTCCCCCAATGGAAACCAGTTACAGCAGGCTTTGCCGCTGGGCGGTTTTGGTATCAGCCGTTATAAACTGGATGCCGCATTAAAAGAAATTGCGGTAACAAACAAGGTAAGCCTGTTTGAAAATTGTAAAGTGAACGGCGTTACATTCTTTAACAACGAATTTCATGTACAAACCACGCAGGGAGAATTTTACAGCCGTGTATGTTGTGGCAGTTTTGGCAAGAGAAGCAACCTGGATGTGAAATGGAACAGGCCCTTTGTTTATCAAAAACCAAACAAACTCAACAACTATATCGGGGTAAAATATAACATCAAAACAAATTTCCCCGCTAACACCATTGCCCTGCATAATTTTAAGAACGGGTATTGTGGCATCTCAAAGATCGAAGAGGATAAATATTGTCTTTGTTATCTCACCAATGCCGAAAACCTGAAGGCCAGTAATAATTCCATTGAAACAATGGAGAAAAATATCCTGGAACAAAATCCCCACCTTAAAAATATTTTCGAGAACTGTGAAATGTTATATGAATCTCCGGTAACCATTTCTCAAATATCTTTCGATAAGAAAGCGCAGGTACAGGATCATGTATTACTGATGGGAGATGCAGCCGGGATGATCACACCGCTTTGCGGCAATGGCATGAGTATGGCTTTGCAGGGGAGTAAAATTGCAGCCGGTTTTATCCAGCAGTTCTTTTCCGGTAAAATAACAAGGGCCGAAATGGAATCGGACTATACCCAACAATGGAAATCAATGTTTAGTAAAAGATTACGAACAGGCAGGTGGATACAATCTATGTTTGGCAAGGTTTGGGCCACCAATTTTTTTGTTGGCGTAATGAAAAAACTCCCTGCACTTACCAAAGCATTAATTAAACAAACACACGGAGAAAAGTTTTAATTTTTTTTCATTGTAATTTTGAATGGCAATTTTGTATCCAAAAGATTGTCAGTCAAGGCTGACAGAACAATTATTTAGATCTTTTCATCAGCTTCCCTGATCAGTTTAAAATGTGCCTTAATTGATGCCAGGAATTTCCTTCCTTTTTGAAAAGGCCAGGGCTTTATACCCTGTTTGCTGTTATAGGTACAGATCCGGTATAAGGCTTTCCAATGCTTTAATATTTCTTTATAAGCACCTCTCAAAGTATACCCCGTATCATAAAAATGATTGGGCTCTGCACCGCAACCATTGTATTCAAGTATGGTAAAGTTCTTTCCGTTCTTTAGGTCTTCTACGTTCGTGCACATGATATCGTAGCGGCCATAAAAAAAATCATTGATGCGGTGGCTGATCTCATCAAAAATACCAACCAGCTTATCATCAATATGTTCTTTCAGATCAACAAAATGGGCTCCACGGTTGTGATTGGCCGCATAGCTCAACATATATTTTTCACCGGAAGGAATAATTTGATGTAGCTGGTCCTTATGCTTACTGAACATTTCGCCAATTCTTTTTTGAGCTTTTGGATGTTGCCTGATCAACTCTTCAAGTGCATCTTTTCCATTGCCGGTAACCTGTAATGGTATCTTATGCAAAAAGCCTGTTACCGTTCCTTTTTCCTCCTGCGGATGCCGGATATAAAATATGCTTACTTCCATCGGGTAATTGACCAACTCCTGCACAATATATTCAACAGGTATTTTAGCATGATAATTTTGTAGCTCTTCTTCGGTATCAATTTTCCGGAATAAGATACCCTGGCACCCAACTTCGGGTTTTACAATGAAGGGATATGTTATGCTGCTTTTTTCGAGGTTAGTTCTTACCGTATCAAAATCCTGTTGAGGTAAGATATTAAAGGTAGCAGGGTATAAATGTTTTGGCAACAGGTGATACATTTCTTTTTTGGGCTCCCCGTCCATCCCGCCAAAAGTGATCTTTGGATTGCTGGGTGTAAAGAACCAGACAGAGCCTGATCTCAACATATACCAACCCCACATCGGCGCAATTGGTGCATAGAGCAATTTAAAAGGCCAGGCTTCCCAGTTTGTAATTCGGTTAAAGATATTTTTCATTGGTTGAGTTGGCACGAAGATATTTAAAATGTAACTCTAAGTCCCACAAAGACGCTAAGTACACAAAGAAAAACTTTTTGGTCTTTGTATCTTTGTGGGAAAGCTTAATACTGAATGGCTTATTTTTGCTTACAGGCAATATTTTTAAGAACTATCTTACCAAAATAAAATTATTATATGCATGTTCCTACAATGGCAGAAATGATGGCAAAGGGCGAAAGCCCCGAAGTTTTATTTTGGGTAGGCTGCGCCGGAAGCTTTGATCAGCGGGCACAAAAAATAACCAGGGCATTTGTAACCATACTCGACAAAGTAGGCATCAATTACGCCATCCTGGGTAAAGAAGAAATGTGTACCGGCGACCCGGCCAGGCGTGCGGGCAATGAATTCATGTTCCAGATGATGGCTTACCAGAATATTCAAATACTGAATGGTTATGGGATCAAAAAGATCGTGACTGCCTGTCCGCATTGTTTTAACACGCTTAAAAATGAATACCCGGTATTGGGAGGCACTTATGAAGTGATACACCATGCAACATTTTTACAGCAACTCATTGATGAAGGCAGGATAAAAATGACTGAAGGCGGTACATTTAAAGGCAAAAAGATCACTTACCACGACAGCTGTTACCTGGGCCGTGCCAATAATATTTATGAAGCGCCAAGAAAAGTTTTGGAAGCCCTGGATGTTTCGCTGGTAGAAATGAAGCGCTGCCGCAGCAACGGCCTTTGTTGTGGTGCAGGCGGTGCACAAATGTGGAAAGAAGAAGAAAAAGGAACTACCCGTATAAATTTAGAACGTAGCAATGAAGCACTCGAAACCGGCGCCACTGTTATTGCCGCAGCCTGCCCCTATTGCAATACCATGATGACAGATGGTGTAAAGAACAGTAATAAAGAAGATGAAGTGCAGGTGCTGGATATTGCGGAGCTGGTAGCGAGTGCAATGGGAAGTTGATACTGGATACTGGATGCTGGTGCAACACCTAATTCCTAATTACAAATTCCTAATTACAAAAAAATGGAACCCAATTTTAAAGAACATATACCTTCCGGTTTTAACGATAGCTCCCGTGTGTGGATCTACCAAAGCAGCCGTTTATTTTTTATCAGCGAAGCACTGGAAATGGAAGACATGCTGAATGAATTTGTTAGCAACTGGAATAGCCATGGCGCACCGGTAAAAGGTTTTGCCAATTTATTTTTTGGTCGGTTCATTGTGCTGATGGCAGATGAAACTGCCACAGGCGTGAGCGGTTGCAGTACAGACAGCTCTGTACGCCTCATAAAATCCATTGAAGAGAAATTTAAAGTAGAGCTTTTCGACAGGCAAACACTTGCCTTTGTGGTAAAAGATAAAATTCAACTGCTGCCTCTTAATCAACTGGATTATGCCGTTGACAATAATTTTATTGACGGAGATACTTTGTACTTTAACAATACCGTGCTGAGCAAAAAAGAAATGGTTGATAAATGGATCATCCCGGTGAAAGAAAGCTGGCTGGCAAAAAGATTGACTCTTGCCGAGAAAAAATGATGTGTTCTTTTCTCAGCTTTCGATTTTTGTTTACATACCCCACTCACAACTCACAACTCACGACTCTCGCCTATTTTACTTCCTAAGCTCTTTCTTCAATAATTCCAGTTTAGGATTCTTTTTCATTTTCTTATTGAATACATAACCCAATGCGATCCGGTAGTTACGGGTATTGGTTGTATTAAAACTTTCCAGGCTGAAATTAGAGCCATAGGTAAAATTCTTATTCTGTTGCTGGCGGAAAGGATCGATCACATTCAGCGTAACTACAAATTTTTTGGAAAAGAATTTCCGTTGCACACCGATATTCATGCTCAATGTATTTCTTACTGTTCCCTGTGGATTTGCAAAACGGTTAAAAGTAAAACTGCCATTGGCATTCATCAGGTCAGAGAACTGGTAGCTGCCGTTCAGGGTTGAATAGAATGAACCCCCGTTACGGAAATACCTTACCGTGCGGTCGTACTGGCTATACACATTGTACGTATACCCAAAACTCAGGTTGGCTTTTGCTTTTTTAGTGAGTGTATAACCACCCCAGGCACTGGCCTCGTACTCTGTACGCCCGCTGATATTTTGCCAGGTTGTAAACGTTTTCCCATCGGGTTGTAGCGTTCTTATTGAACTGTAAATATCCTGCAGGGCATTATAACCAACTGAAGCATTCACATTAAATTGCTTATTCCACTTGCCTAAAATGAGGTCAAAATTATCGGCGAAATAGGGCTGCAAATAAGGATTGCCCGAACGGGTATTGTAAGGGTCAGCATAATCTGTACTTGGGTTTAGCTCATTCAACCGGGGCCTTTGTATGGTTCTTTTATAACTCAGCGTAATACTTACATCATTCTTCCATTTTTTCATCAGCGTAAAAAATGGCAGAGCCGACCAGTAATTATTTGCATAGTGGTTACTGCTGTTTACAATATCGAAATTGGTTTGTGTATGTTCAGTTTGTACACCCGCATTGATATAAAAATCAGGTACAATGTCATAACGAAGCCCAGCCCTTAATCCAAATATGGTTTGATGAAAAATAAAATCATTGCTCAACAGGTCATTCTTCACAAAGACATTTTCCGGTTTTTTCATGAACTCAGTATTCAACACATTGTGGTTATTATAACGGTTATATTGTGTCCCTAAATTCAGGGATATTTTTTTATTTACAGGTTTATCATAATTGACCCTGAAACTGATATTGTGATTTTTGCTGGAGGTATTCTGTTGCTGGGTTGAATCTATACCGGTAAAGGTATGATCAGGGTTAAGGTATTCCTGGAAAAAATTACGTTCATTATTGCCCGCATTAAAATTGAACCCGGAAATAAATTTCAAAACTTCCTTTGGATCCTTTCCTTTATAGGTATAAGTAAAGTTGAAATTTGGATTCCAGCTTTCATTGTCTGTGCCGGTAATGCGGTTGCTCAGTTTATAAACTTGTTGGTTCCTGTCAAGGTTTGTATAGGTGGTTGCATTTTCACTGGCGCTGTTATTACTATTGTATTGCGCTGTTAAATTGATGCTATGCTGTTTATTCAGCTCATAATCCACACTTAACCTGGTATTGGGCCTGCGGTTATTGTTGCTGTTTACTCCAACCGTATTAAAATAATTAACAGAATCAACATACATATTTTGCCGGTTGCTGTAACTGTTGCTTTCATATTCGTTGTAACCAAAGCCTGCAGAAAAATTAAGCACAAATTTATTTTTACGGTACGTCATATTTCCGCTGATACCGGCTTCGCCCCTTGTACCATAGTTTACATTGATCCTTCCGTTAAACCCAACCTTGCCTTTCTTTGTTACGATATTGATCACACCCCCTCTTTCATTGGCATACTGTGGCGGCGGTGTGGTCATCACTTCTATCTTCTCGATCATACTGCCAGGCATACTTTCCAGGAGGTCCTGCAATTGTTTCGAATCCAGCTCAACAGGTTTATCATCGATCAGGATCTTCACTTCTTTTCCACGCAATAAAAGTTTGCCGTCATTATCAACATTAACCAATGGTGTTTGTTTCAATAGTTCTGTGGTTGTTGCACCCGAACTTAAAGCCGACTCCCCGGTATTAAAAATGATCTTGCCATCCTTATTTTCGATCAGGGGTTTCTCGGCGTAGACCACTACTTCAGTCAGCAGGGCCGAATTTTTATTAAGCCTGATATCATTCAGGTCAAAATCAAATCTTTCCTGCCTGATATGAATACTGTCGATCACCATTTTATTATAACCCGACATACTGATCTGCAAACGGTAATACCCAAAAGGAAGTTTATCAAAAATAAATTCCCCGTTATTCAGGCTGGATTCAGTCCTTGCATACAAGCTGTCTGAAAGACTGGCCACCCTGATGGTTGCACCCGTAACAGCTTTACTGTTATCTGCATCAATGATAGTACCTATCACCAACCCCGGAGAAGGGCTTGTGTTTTGTGCAGAAACAGTGGCTGAAAAAAACAGTAAAAGGTAAAAGGATGTATATCTCAAGTAAGGCTGAATTAATAAAAGGCAAAATTAATAAATACTCCTATTCTAAATTATTATTTTATATAATTACCATATTGTTATTTTCTTTAACAACTGGCATGGTTTTTACAAGCTCTGTATAACAATATGTTCCGATTCTACATGCTACCATATAGATTGCCTGTAATAGCTCTATTATTGCTATGCTGCTTTGGGCAAATTAATACCCTTACAGCACAAACCAAAAAAACTGGACCAACAATAACAGTGGTTGCAGGTAAACAATATTATACCGGTAATTTTCACCAGAAGCTTTGGGGAAAGCATTACAGGAAAGAATGGAACACTCCCATAAATTTTAGAGTAGTGATGCTGGATACGCTGGCTGGAGGTTTAACTCCTTATGAAGCCGGTGGAGGAAGACAAAGCAAGTCACTGCGTTTAAAAGATATCAGTGGAAAAGAGTACGTACTTCGCAGCATTGACAAAACTTTTGGAAAAGCATTACCCGAAATAATCCAGGGATCTTTCATTGAAAAGATAGCAGATGACCAGGTTTCCATTGCCCATCCGTATTCGGCAGTCACCATCGCTCCTATGGCCGAAGCGGCTAAAATTCTTCATACAGAACCGGTCATAATCTATATTCCAAAGCAGGCCAGGCTGGGTGAGTTCAATGATAAATACGGAGATGATCTTTACCTTTTTGAGCAAAGGCCTGACGGTAACTGGGAGAATGCGGCTAACATGGGCAACTCCACCAATATCATCAGCACCGAAAAATTAATGGAGAAATTAGAGAAGGATAATGACAACCGTGTAGATCAGCAATTGTATGTACGTTCACGCATTTTTGATTTTTTTATTGGTGACTGGGGACGCCATGAAGATCAATGGAGATGGGCTTCTTATAAAGACGATGGCCAAACAATATATAAACCTATTCCACGTGACCGTGATCAAAGCTATACAAAATTTGATGGCTTGTTGTTGGGGCTGGTAAAGCCGGGGCGTTTTCAAAGCTTTGAGGACCATATCAAGAACATCAATACATTTAATTATCCTGCCCGACACCTCGACCGCAGGATGGCCAATGAAATAACCCTGGAACAATGGTTGTTACAGGCTAAGGAATTGCAACAGTTGCTTACTGATGCAGTCATTGAATCTTCGGTAAAACAATTGCCTGTAGAAACATTTCCCATTTCAGGAAATGAGATCATCAGCAAATTAAGATCAAGAAGAGAACATTTGCAGGAATATGCCCGTACCTATTATCTTTTCCTGGCAAAGGAAGTGGATATAACGGGTTCTATGGATAATGAAAAGTTCGAAGTAAAAAGAACGGATGACGGATCAACAGCAGTAAATATTTATAAGATAACCAATGAAGGAAAGACAAAGAATAAACCTTTCTATTCAAGAACATTTTATAGCCATGAGACCAACGAAATAAGGTTGTATGGTTTGGGTGCTGCAGATAAATACGAGGTTTCGGGTAAAGCTGATAAAGCCATTACTGTAAGATTAATTGGCGGACCTGATAAAGATGAATATAAAGACGAGTCAACGGTAAAAGGATCATCAAAGAAAACCCATATTTACGATAACCCGGGCAACAGCATCATAGCAGGCAGTGAAACCAAACAGCATCTTTCAACTGATTCTGCAATTAATGCCTATCAATACGATGATTTTATTTATAATAAAAAAGGGTTCAAACCAAGCCTGTTCTATAGCAATGAAGATCATATTTATGTTGGCCTGAAATACGGCATTAAAACATACAAATGGAGAAAAAGACCTCTCGCATTCACCCAAAACCTTTACCTAAGATACTCCCTTACCGAAAAAGGGATCAGCGCCGGTTACGAAGGTAAATTTACAGAAGCTGTTCAAAAATGGGATCTGCACCTGGATATCAACTACGACCAGGTAAGATGGTCCAATTATTATGGCCTGGGCAATGAAACTAAAAAACTCGACATTGCCCGTGTAAAGAACAGGTTGCGAACCAAAGAATTTATGGCAATGGCGGGGCTGAGCAGGAAATTTGGCGGCCATCATAAACTGAGCCTATCGGGATTTTACCAGACAGTACAAATAAAAAATGATACTGTTTTTGTTAAGGGACTGTTGCCAGCGTCTCCTGAATTATATGCCACCCAACAGTTTGCCGGTGCACAATTCAATTATAGTTTTTTATCAGTAAATGATTCTTTATTACCTACCAAAGGTTTTGGTTTTACTGCCGGCATCACCTATACCGATAATTTACAGAACGGCAATAATTTCATGCGTTATACCGGTTCGGCACAACTACTTGTTCCATTTACTAAAACATTGGGATTAGTGATGAATGCAGGCGCCGCTACCTTATCTGGTAGTCCTGAATTTTACCAGTACAACACAATTGGTGGCGGAAAAACTTTGAGAGGCTACCGCCGGACAAGATTCTTTGGCAAAACCTCAGCCTATAGCCAGAACGAACTACGGTGGATAAAAGATGTTAGGTCTTACCTATACAACGGCAAATTCGGGCTGATGGCATTATATGATATAGGCAGGGTTTGGATGCCCGGAGAAAGTTCCAATAGCTGGCATAGTGGTATTGGCGGAGGTATTATACTGGCACCATATAACCGTATTGCTGTATCTGCAGGCTATGCTGCATCACCCGACGGAGGCAATTTATTTTTACGCATTCTTACGATATTCTGATCCTACATTACTTCCTGCTGTCATAACCAGGCCTGTTACCACTCAAATAATATCTTTTTAGCTATTGAAGTAACTGTTTTATTTTTATGCCTTAAAATTCAAAAAATGAAAAAAACCGTTTCTTCGCTTGTTTTTTTAATTATTATTTTATTCAGCCCGATCTTATTATCTGCCCAGGGCTCAACTACTAAAAAATTTATTGATCCTGCCAATATGGACCTTTCGGTAAATCCGGGTGATAATTTTTACCTTTACGCCAATGGCACCTGGTTAAAAAACACACCCATACCCGGCTCTAAAACTCGTTGGGGAAGTGCTGATGCATTGTCTGAAGAAAGCTCAAAAGCGCTTAAAACACTGCTCGAACAAGCAGCAAAATCGCCCGGAAACAATAGTTTAATGAAACGTGTAGGGGATTATTATACCAGTGGTATGGATAGTATTGCCATTGAAAAATTAGGTTACAAACCCATTAAGCCTTACCTGGATGCAATAACCTCATTGAGCAGTAAGGCTCAGGTTTTAAAACATATGAATTACCTGCGTTCACAATCAATAAGCTCACCCTTATACCGCATTGGTGTTGGGCAGGATTCGAAGGACGTAACTAAATATATCATTACCCTTAGCCAGGGCGGCACTACTTTGCCCGACCGGGATTATTATTTAAAGAACGATGCACGCAGCCAGAAAATAAGAACAGATTATATACAGTATATCGTTACCTTATTCACGCTTACCGGCGAAGACATGGTAAAGTCGATGGCCAATGCAATACTTATTATGCAATTGGAAACCTCGCTGGCACAGGCACAATTGAGCCGTGTTGAAATGCGTGACCCCACTAAATTATATAATAAATTTGCGGTTGATGGTTTAAGTGCTAAAACGCCTAACCTTAACTGGCAAAGCATTCTAACACAATTAGGTTATAAAACAAAACAGGATAGTTTAATTGTAACCAATCCAAGGTTCATGATGTCTGTTGATTCCATGTTAAGTAAAATTCCTTTGGATGACTGGAAAGTGTATTTAAAATGGAACATAATAAAAGATGCGGCTCCTTACCTCAGCAGCGAATTTGTAAATGCAAATTTTGCATACAACCAATCCTTAACCGGGCAGAAAGAACAAACACCACGCTGGCAACGTATGAGCGGTTTAATTGACCGCCAGTTGGGTGACCTGTTAGGACAGTTGTATGTAGATAAATATTTTGACCAGGCTGCCAAGGCAAGAATGCTGGCACTGGTAAACAATCTTCAAAACACTTTCGAAAACCGGATCAATAAATTAGACTGGATGAGTGCCGAAACCAAAAAAAGGGGTTTAATTAAACTGCATGCCTTTACTAAAAAGATCGCTTTCCCTGATACATGGAAAAATTATGATGGGCTTGATATTAAAAATAATGATTTTCTTGGAAATATACGCCGCAGCAATCAATGGCAATACCAGGACAATATCAACAGGCTGGGCAAGCCCGTTGACAAAACCGAATGGGGAATGACCCCTCCTACTGTAAACGCTTATTATAATCCTCAAAAAAATGAAATTGTTTTTCCTGCCGCCATATTGCGTTCACCTTTCTTTGATTTTGAGGCTGATGATGCCATTAATTATGGTGGCATTGGTGCAGTGATCGGCCATGAGATGACCCATGGTTTTGATGACCAGGGTCGTCAATATGATGCTGATGGTAACCTGGAAGACTGGTGGACCAAATCAGATGCTGATGAATTTAAAAAACGTGCCGATGAAGTGGTTCAGCAATATAATGGATATACAGTTTTAGATACCTTACATGTTAATGGCAAACTTACACTGGGAGAAAACCTTGCCGACCTTGGAGGTTTGAGTATTGCCTATGAAGCTTTTAAAAATACCAAACAAGGTAAAAGTAATGAAATGATAGATGGTTTTACACCCGATCAGCGTTTCTTTATGAACTGGGCACAGGTATGGCGCAGTAATATTTTACCCGATGCTGCAGCACAACGAATTGTAACTGATAGCCATTCGCCGAGTATGTACCGTGCAAACGGTCCGCTTACCAATATGGATGCTTTTTATAAAGCATTTAATGTAAAGCCCGGAGATAAAATGTACAAAGCTCCTGAATTAAGAACCAGGATCTGGTAAACTTATTTTTATTGAACTTTCTGACCGGGATGCTTTAAAAGGCATCCCGGTTTTTGTTATATTGTGTTGGTGGAAT
>JBDSXS010000019.1:0-24135 GCA_039926045.1 Ferruginibacter sp. | reverse complement strand
ATCGTACAAAGCTTACTGTCCCTGTAAAATTTTTCAACAGGAAAATCTTTGGTATAGCCATAACCACCAAAGATCTGCACGGCATCGGTACTTACTCTTACCGACACTTCACTGCTGTAATATTTTGCCATGGCCGATTCTTTGGTCATGGGTAATCCCCTCATCTTCAGATCGCAGGCCTGTTTTATTAAAAGATCAGCCGCTTCAATTTCTGTGGCCATATCGGCCAGCTTAAAACTGATGCCCTGGAAATTCGCAATTGGCTGGTCAAACTGGTGGCGCTCTTTGGCATATTGCAATGATGCTTCATATGCGCCTTTGGCAATACCTAATCCCAATGCAGCAATTGATATGCGGCCGCCATCCAAAACCTTCATACTTTGTTTAAATCCCTGTCCTACTTCTCCCATGCGGTTTGCATCAGGAATTCGGCAATTATCAAAGATCATTTCGGCAGTTTCGCTGGCACGCATACCGAGTTTATTTTCTTTTTTACCGGCGCTAAAACCCGGCTCACCTCTTTCTATGATAAAAGCGGTTGAATTATCTTTTGTTCTTGGTTCACCGGTTCTGCAAATAACCACAGCTACATCTCCGCTCTTGCCATGTGTTATCCACGATTTGGTTCCGTTAATAACCCAATGATCACCATCTTTAACAGCCGTGGTTTTCATATTGCCTGCATCACTGCCGGTATTGGCTTCTGTTAACCCCCAGGCACCAATAAATTCGGCGCTGGCAAGTTTGGGTAAATATTTTCTCTTTTGCTCTTCGTTGCCAAATGCTAAAATATGGCCGGTGCAAAGTGAATTGTGTGCAGCTAATGATAAGCCTATAGAGCCACAAACTTTGGAGATCTCCTGGATAATAGTATT
Source organism: Ferruginibacter sp. (assembly GCA_039926045.1). Lineage (GTDB taxonomy): Bacteria > Bacteroidota > Bacteroidia > Chitinophagales > Chitinophagaceae > Ferruginibacter. The sequence continues at coordinate 23,260 of JBDSXS010000019.1, read as the reverse complement.
GTATTCGTAATATCCCATACCGCTTCCGCCATATTCTTCGGGAACCAATACACCCATGAGGCCCAGCTTACCCATTTCTTTAAAAATGTGTACCGGGAACTCCTGGCTTTCGTCCCATTCCATCAAATGGGGCTTAATGTGTTGCAAGGCAAATTCTTTAGCAGTTTGTGCAACCTGCTGGGTAAGTTCAGTAGTAATAAAATTCATATAATAGCGATCGTTGAGGGTGCAATTTACAGCATTTTAAAATACTAACAGATGTTAGCATTACCGGGTACATGTATTTTGTCATTTCTACGAAGGAGAAATCTATTTATTTATATCAGATGTCTCCTGGCGTCGACATGACAGATCGTTTGGAATTAAGTTTCAAATTTAGGCAGTAGCCATTACCGGGTTGTAAGATATGGCGATACTTTATTATAAATATCATCCGTAATGATCATAATTTTTTTCAGGTCATTAAGCATCAAAAAAATTCCATGAGCTGCCCTGTACTGCACAATCGCATTGGCAATATTGTAACGGAGATAAGGATGTATCTTCAGTTCATCAACGGTAGCCGTGTTGATATTCAGTTTCTTAACCTCATTTGGTGAAATAACAAGCCTGGATCTTATCTTCTGAAAAGTTGAATCGGGTAATGCAAATGTCTCGGCAACCTGTTCTACTTTATAAAAACCACCCAGCTTATCACGAAATGCAATGATGCGGTTTGCCAGCTTACTGCCAATGCCCGGTAATGCAATAAAAGCTGAAGTATCAGCCGCATTAATGTCCACAGAGGTTATTGTATATTTTGGTTTTTCATAGGCTTTGTAAGGATCGGGGTTTTTATATGTACTAAAACCAGCAGTGGGTCTTGCTTCTATCCTTACATAAGGCAAAAGTCTTTTAACTTCATCTTCATGAAGTCCCCAGACCTTAGCAATATCTTCAGGCTTATTAAACCTGCCGCCTTTTGAAATAAAATGCTTAATGGTATTGGCTGTTTTTTCTCTTACACCCAGCTTTACCCAACCCGGTACAGTTAAAGTATTGGGATCAAAATTAAACAGTTCTCCAGTCGGCTGTTTGCTGTAATAATTTTTTTCCGGGGGTTGATAATAAGGGATATCATTATCATAACTCCGTTTTGCATAACCCCTGCTGCTATCGGATTGTTTTATCCTAAGCCCCGATATCTCTTTTTCAAATGCACTATGGTCAACCTGTTTTGATGCAATAAAAAAAGGAAATAAAAATGGCAGGATAATAAATAACCCTATCAATATTGCGATAGTAATGATCCCTCTACGCTCTTTACGGGTAAAGGAAAGATATTCGGGTACGTGTTTTTGGGGCCTTGTCACGGTTAGCCAAGGTAGAGCTACGAATTACTAAATCCATGAGAAAAATAACGTGAAAAAACAGGGAAATCCCCAAAGTAAATTCCTTAGCGAAAACTTTGCGCCCTTTGCGGTTAAGTTTTTATCACAATAAAAAAAACGCTAATTCAATCAAAGTAAATTTCCTGGCCATCATAAGCCAATTGAATACCATCAGGTAGTTCTGCATTTACCTCATCATGCCTGCCCAACTGGTGACTGATATGTGTAAAATAGCCTGCAGGTACTTCCAGTTTCTGTACCATAGCAACGGCTTCATCCAGGGTAAAATGAGAGATATGGCTTGTTTTGCGAAGTGCATTCAATACCATCGCATCACTGCCTTTTATTTTTTCTTTTTCGTCAGCATCGATCTTATTGGCATCAGTGATATAAGTAAATCTTCCAAAGCGAAAACCCAGCACCGGCATTTTTAAATGCCATACCATGATCGGTATCACTGGGATATCACCGATCACGAACGGATTTGCATCAATGGTAATTAAATTAAGATTAGGAATGCCCGGGTATTTTTTATCAGAAAAAGCATAGGCAAATTCTCTTTTTATGGCTTCCTCTGTTAATGAATTGGCATACAGATCCATCGGTTTTTGCTGAAAATAATTATAGGCCCTTACATCATCTAATCCGGCAATATGATCCTTATGCGGGTGTGTAAATAAAACAGCATCCAGTTTTTTAACACGTGCCCTCATCATCTGGTACCTGAAATCGGGTGTGGTATCAACAACAATGGTTGTGTTCTCACTTTCAACCAAAATACTTGAACGAAGCCGCTTGTCCTTTTTATCGGGTGATGTGCATACTTCACAACTGCAACCTATCATAGGGACGCCGCTACTGGTACCGGTACCAAGGAATGTTATTTTTAAAGGAGGGCATTGCACCCTGCGAATTTAAGGAATTGAAAGTTGGGAATTAGGAATTAGGGATTGGGAATTAAGTAAAGAGTTCAATAATTTGAAGTTTCTCAGAATTTGTAAAAGGGAAAGCTGTTATTGCAATCATGTTACATCCTAATTCCTAATTACCTGGAGCTGTTAACACTCATCACCTCATCATACATCATCTGGCTTTCGTGTGTAAGTGCGTCAAAGTTGATCTCCAGTTGCGGCATCAGGTCTATCAGGGCATTCATTCTTCCTTCTGTTTGAAAGAATTTGTTGATAACGATCACTTTTCTATCCTGCAAAATGCAATAGCCGGTTTGAAAAGTACCCCGCTCGTAACGGATAACATAACCGCAGTCTTCGGCGATCTTTTCTATCTTATCTAAATTATGTTGTGTGTATTTCATACCCTAAATCCCTAAAGGGACTTTTGAAGTTTTTTAATTAAGTGCAACCTCCAATAATTAGGGAGTTAAACAAAATAAAATTTTCAACAATCGTTGATAACTAAAATCATATACGAACTGAAACCGAGTATAATATTAAAAAATAAAAGCTCTCAAGTTCCCCCTTTAGGGGGCGGAGGGGGCTTTACTTATTCGTCATCCGTATCACCGGCACGATCATCTCTTCCAGGCTTATACCCCCATGCTGAAAAGTATTGCGGTAATAATTAGCAAAATGATTGTAATTGTTGGGATAACAAAGGTAAAGGTCGCCTTTTGCAAAAATAAAAGAAGAGTTTACATTAGGAACCGGTAACCCTGCTTCTCTTGGATCCCTGAACGCTAATACATCTTTGGGTTCGTAGTTTAAATTACGGCCGTGCTTGTAACGCAGGTTGGCCGTGGTTTGTTTATCGCCGATCACTTTTGCAGGTGTATTTACCCTTACGCTTCCATGATCGGTTGCCACGATCATCGTTAATTTTTTATCAGCAATTTTTTTAAGCGCCTGGTGCAGGGGCGAATGCGTAAACCAGCTTTCGGTAATACTGCGATAACTCGTCTCATCACCCGCCAGTTCTTTCAGCACTTCCATTTCAGTACGTGCATGACTAAGCATATCCACAAAATTATAAACGATAACATTAACATCATTTTCCATCATGTTGTGAATATTATCCACCAATTTTTGTCCGTCATGGTTATTGGTGATCTTGGTATAGGAATATTTCAGGTCTCCCTTACCCAATGCCTTTAACTGGCCTTTAAAGAAATCTTCTTCAAACATATTCTTCCCACCATCCTCATCATCGTTTTTCCATTGCACCGGAAATTTCTTTTCGATATCAACAGGCATCATCCCCGCAAAAATGGCATTTCGTGCATATTGTGTAGCCGTAGGCAATATAGCATAAAAGGTCTCTTCTTCATGAATACGGAAGCTTTCGGCAAAAATGGGCTGAATGGTCTTCCATTGGTCAAAGCGCAGGTTATCGATCAGCACAAAAAATAAAGGCGTTCCTTTTTCCAGGTGCGGAAACACTTTAAACTTCATCAGGTTATGGCTCATGATAGGACCATCGGCACTTTTGGGGCTTACCCAGGAAGCATAATTTCTTGAAATGAATTTAAAGAACTCGGTATTGGCTTCGGTTTTTTGCGCCTCAAAAACTTCCTGCATTTCGGGGCTATCACTTTTTTTCATCTCCAGTTCCCAATAAACAAGTTTACGGTATATCTCCATCCACTCATTATAATTGGGATTACTGTTCAATGCGGTAAATAAACTCCTGAACTCCTGCTGGTAGGCTGAAGTTGTTTTTTCCGCAACCAGTCTTTTATTATCAATGATCTTTTTCAGGCTCAACCATACCTGGTTTGGATTGACCGGCTTGATCAAATAATCGCTTATCTGTGAGCCGATCGCTTCATCCATTAAATTCTCTGCCTCATTTTTTGTAATTAAAACAACCGGCAGGTTGCTTTTAATTTCTTTTATCTGCTGCAAGGTTTGCAGCCCGCTGATGCCGGGCATGGTCTCATCCAACAGTACCACATCAACAATATTATCTTTTACGTATTCCACGGCATCAAATCCGTTTGTCTTGGTTTGCACTTCGTATCCCTTGTTCTCCAAAAACATTACCTGCGAGGTAAGGCTGTCAATTTCATCATCTACCCAAAGAATTTTTGCTACACTCATATTTGCTGTTTAAAGTTTTGCGTTATGTGTTTTTGCTACCAACATTTTATCTTTTCTCATCATCGTTGTGTCACTCACTTTTACTGAATACCAATACTGAGCGGCGCCGAAGTATGAACTTTTATCCACGCGAAGAAAGCAGCAGTTAAAATTTTGCAACTATACAATGCTTACAAATTTAATTTTTTATACCAATGATGAACCACTTTATTTAGCTTTGTGCATCTTTTAACAAATACTGGTTGCGGCCTTAACCCAAAACAAAAAACACACAACCCAAAACGCCAAATGCCTTTCAGAAAAATTATTAACGACCCGGTTTATGGTTTTATTACCATTGACGATGAACTGATCAACGGGGTTATTGCCCATCCTTATTTTCAACGTCTCCGCCGTATCAATCAAATGGCCATGGCAAACCTGGTTTATCCCGGTGCTGTACACAGCAGGCTGCACCATGCCCTGGGTGCCTATCATTTAATGGGTAATGCCTTATCCGAATTAAAAAATAAGGGCATTGAGATCACCCCGGCCGAAGAACAGGCTGCAAAAATTGCGATCCTGCTACATGATATAGGCCACGGGCCCTTCAGCCACGCATTGGAACATGAGCTGATTGAGGGCATGCACCATGAAGACCTCTCCTTAATGATCATCAAAGAACTGAACAAACAGTTTGCCGGGCAATTGAGCCTGGCCCTTGAAATTTTTACGGACCGTTATCATAAAAAATTCCTTTACCAGCTCATCAGCGGACAGCTGGATGTAGACCGTCTTGACTATTTAACAAGGGATAGTTTTTTTACCGGTGTTAATGAAGGCGTGATCGGCTACGATCGTATCATAAAAATGATCACCGTTCATCATGGCGAATTGGTGGTAGAGGAAAAATCCATTTATTCAATAGAAAAATTTTTAGTGGCCCGCCGCCTCATGTACTGGCAGGTTTACCTGCACAAAACTGTTCTCTGTGCCGAGCAGATGCTGAAGCGGATCATAAAGAGAGCAAAACATCTAAAAGCGGCTACACAACAGCCGCTGCATAATTTTATAACACAGCCCATTCAAACAGTTACCCTGGAAGAATTTTGTAACCTGGATGATTTTGATGTAATGGCTGCAATAAAAGGCTGGTGCCATCATGAAGACAGGATATTATCCACGCTTTGTAACGGGATCATAAACCGCCAGTTATTAAAAGTTCAATATTTTGCCGCCCCGGTTGATGAAATACTGGTAAATGAAAAGATCGCTGAAGCCTGCGAGAAATTAGCGCTGAATACTGAAGAGGCCGGTTGGTTGGTATTTACCGGCGAAGTTACCAGCAGTACGTACAACCGGGAAGAAGAACACATACATATACTTTTTAAAGATGGTTCTGTAAAAGATATTTCGGAAGTTGACAATGCCTTGATCAATCAAAACCTGATGGGCAAGGTTAAAAAATATTACATTTGTTACTTAAGATAGCTTGTTAGCTATTAGCTGTTAGCACTCAGTGGGTGCCCGGCTAAAAGCTACCGGCTAAAAGCTAAAAGCTTATTCATATGCAATTCACCGCAGCACAAATAGCCATGATGATCAACGGCAAAGTAGAAGGCAATGCCGATATAGCCGTAACGTCTTTTGGTAAAATTGAAGAAGCCAGGGAGGGCCAGCTTGCTTTTTTAGCCAATCCCAAATATGAAAAATTTTTATACAGCTCCAATGCTTCTATTATCATCGTCAACGAAGCGCAGGAATTAAAAGAGCCTGTTAGTGCAACCCTGATAAAAGTGCCTGATGCCTATTCTGCATTTGCTGTACTTTTAGATAAATACCAGCAAATACAGCAGCAACAATTAAAGGGTATACAGCAACCGGTATATATTCATGCAACTGCGAAAATTGGCGAAAATGTTTTTATCGGCGCTTTTGCTTACCTGGGCGAAAAAGTGATGGTTGCTGATGGTGCAAAGATCTACCCAAATGTATATTTAGGGGATAATGCACAGGTAGGAGAAAACAGCATTATCCACCCCGGTGTAAAAATTTACCATGATTGCACTATTGGAAAAAATGTAATCATACATGCCGGTGCAGTTATTGGCGGTGATGGATTTGGATTTGCCCCTCAGGCCGACGGGAACATAAAAAAAGTACCGCAAATTGGTAACGTAGTGGTAGAAGACAACGTGGAGATAGGAGCCAATACAACAATAGACCGGGCTACAATAGGTTCAACAATTATTAAAAACGGAGCCAAGATCGATAACCTGGTCCAGATTGCCCATAATGTAGAAGTTGGGATTAGTACACTGATTGCCGCACAAGCAGGTGTCAGTGGCAGTACAAAAATTGGTAATGGTGTAGTAATTGGCGGCCAGGCTGGGCTGGCTGGGCATCTCAGTATTGCAAATAATATGAAAATAAATGGACAGAGCGGTGTAAACCGTTCCTTCAAAACAGAAGGTCTTGTAATATCCGGAACTAATGCCTACGAATATACAAAAGCCATGAGAAGTATGGCTATTGCCCGAAATCTTCCCGAGCTGGAAAAAAGAGTACAGGAACTGGAAAAGAAGCTGAAAGAAATGGTGGAGAAAAAATGACCTGGTACTGCTCACCGAACTTTTTACCGCCTCAATTGTCATCCATCAGGCACGATTAATGCTTAACATATTCTTTAGCCAGCGGGCTGAAAAATAAAATATCTTTGATTCATTACCCAAATCGTAAAATTTATTTTTTGAACATTTTTAGATACAGCATATCATTTTTAATATTATTTTTTTTAGGATCGGCAGTCTTTGGCCAATCGCTCTCTATATCCGGAACCGTCATTGACGGCCATACCAAAGAACCTGTAAGCTATGCTTCGGTTTATTTTGCCAGGTCTGGTATTGGAAAAACTACAGACAGTGCAGGGCAGTTTACAATTGTTCTCAATAGTTTTAAGGATGATACCTTGATCATTAGCTATATCGGATTTGAATTGTATAAAATACCAATTACCCATTTACAGAATAATAAAGTATTCAACATTCAACTGGAAAGAGGCAGGGCAAAGGGCGAAGTGGTGATTAAAGCCAATTGGAACAAAGGGCTTTATCTGTGGAAAAAGATCATGAGCAAAAAGAAGCAGTATAACCGGTATGACCAGGGCAATTTCAGTTACGAGGCTTATAATAAACTGGAGATCGATATTAAGAACTTCAATGCCGATAAGGCCAAAAAGAATTTTATACTAAAGAACTTTCAGTTCATTTTTGATAATATGGACAGCACCTCGGAAGCTGCTCCTTTTTTACCGGCTTACCTGGTTGAAAGCCTGAGTGATTATGCATACCAAAACAGTCCACGTAAATTTTACGAGAACATCAAAGCCAGCAAGACCGTGGGTTTTAAAAATGAAAGTTTCAGTAAGCTGCTGGGTGTAATGAACCAGAATGTAAGTATCTACAGTAATTTTGTGAATGTAATGGATAAGGATTTTATAAGTCCATTCAATGATAATGGAGACGCCTTCTACAAATTTACAGTGCCCGATACGCAGATCACCAGCACCGGTAAATTGTACCATTTTGTTTTCAGGCCAAAACGGCCGGGGCAAAATACTTTTGAAGGAGATGCCTGGGTAACAGAAAAAACCTTCCAGATCCGGAAGATATCCTTATACCTGGGTAAGGATGCCAATATCAATTATATCGACCGTATCAGCGTTTTCCAGGAATATATTCCCATCAATGATTCTGTAATATTTTTGAACAGGGATAAGTTCTTTGCCGATTTCAGGGTGTTGGGCAAGAATTCCCTCACACTCATCGGTCGTAAAACAACTTCCTATAAAAACATTGTGATCAACAGCGATTCTTTAACTGCTGCTTTTAAAGAACAGCATATAGAAGAGCTCGTAAAAACAGACGCATCAGTTATCCAGCAATCTGATTCTGTCTGGAAAGATCTGCGGCATGATACCCTGTCAAAAAATGAAAAAGCAATTTATGCCACCATCGATAAGCTGCTGGAAATGCCCAAATTTCAAAAGCTTCAGCGCAATTTAAAATTCCTGGCAGGTGGTTACAGGGAGATCGGCAAATTCGAGATCGGTCCCTGGTTCAACTGGATCAGCGGCAACCAATGGGAGGGCACCCGCTTCAGGTTTGACCTGGGTACCACAAAAAAATTAATGAAGGATGTTTACCTGCATGGTTACGCTGCTTATGGCACAAAAGATAAAAAATTTAAAGGGCAGGCAGAAGCTTTCTGGATCTTACAAAGAAAGCCTAAGCGTGTGCGGCTGCACCTTTCATATTCCAATGATGTTGATAACGGCATAAGCCAGGTTGGTGAAGTTAGCCAGGATAATATTTTTTCATTGGCCATACGAAAACCCAATACCACCAGGAAATTCATCAACGTAAAAGATACCAGGTTTGAAGTTTTTAATGAACTTGGCAAGGGTTTTTCTACCGAATGGTTTGTATCACACAGGCAATATACACCGTTGCTTAACTTACCGCCATTATCAAATTTCACCGTAAACAGCGGCACACCGCTTACCAATTTTGAACTGGCTTTAAAAATACGTTTCGCTTACCTGGAAACATTTATTGAAACAGATTATAACCGTTATTCCATCGGAACAAAATATCCGATCGTAGAGTTGATGTTTGCCAAAGGCATAGCGGGAGTTTTCAATAGTGCATACAATTACAGCAAGTATTCACTTACTGTAAAAGATTTCATGAAAATATCTCCATACGGAACCATTTCTTATAAAGTTTTCGGAGGTAAGATAAATGGTGCCATGCCTTTCACCAATTTAGAAAATCACCCGGGCAATGATCTTTATTATTATGCTAAGAATTCGTACAACCTTATGAACCGCTTCGAATATCTGAGTGATCAATATGCGGGTGTAAATGTGGAGCATAATATCGGTTCGGGTCTATTCCGTTTTATTCCCATAACCCGTAAATTAAAATGGCGGCAGTTTTGGAATGTAAAAGCACTTTGGGGTTCTTTAAGCAAGGAGAATGATGTATTAAACACATACGTTATCGTTCCATACCCAAATGTGTACAAATTTAAAACGCTGAACAATAAGAGTTATATCGAAGTTGGTACCGGTATTGATAATATTTTAAAAGTGCTCCGCCTCGATTTTGTATGGCGGCTTTCTCCTGCCCCTTCATATGCGGGCACCGGCTCCAAATTTGGCATATTTGGAAGCTTCCAGTTCCAGTTTTAACCTGTTCATTAACTGCCCACCGGCATTATATTTTTCACATCGGTATAAGTACCATGGGGAACATATTTTAAATATCTTTGCCAACAAAATTTAGCCCAACACATGGATAAAAATTTTAATCCAGATAAACAACATACATTGGTTAATGCCGTAAGTATTTCAGGCACAGGCCTGCATTCGGGTATTAACGTTGATATGACACTGAAACCGGCTAACCCGGGCTTTGGTTACCAATTTCAACGTACTGATCTGCCGGGAACCCCTGTTATTAAGGCGGATTGCGACCTGGTTACAGATACCTCCCGGGGAACAACACTGGTTCAGGGCGATTGTAAAGTAAGCACTGTTGAACATATACTGGCTGCATTGGTTGGGATGGGCGTTGATAACTGCCTGATCGAACTGAATGGACCCGAAGTACCCATTATTGATGGCAGCAGCGGACCTTTTGTAGATCTCATTGCAAAAGCCGGTGTGCTTGAACAGGAAGCCGCAAAAACCTGGTACACTATCGATACCAATATCTCTTATTTTGATGATATTAAAAAAGTAGAGATCACAGCCATGCCTGCCTTGAATTACCAGGTAACTACACTTATAGACTTTAACAGCCCGGTTTTAGGCACACAGCACGCCAGTTTGAAATCCATGAAAGATTTTCAAACCGAAATTGCTCCATGCCGCACTTTTTGTTTTTTACATGAATTGGAAATGCTGCTCGATAACAACCTGGTAAAAGGTGGCGATATCAATAATGCCATTGTAGTAGTGGATAAAGTCGTTACCAATGAAGAAATGGAAAGACTTGCCAAAGCTTTTGGCAGGGAAAAAATGGAGATCAAAAGCGAGGGTTATCTGAATAATCTTGAGCTGCGTTTTTCAAACGAGCCTGCCCGTCATAAATTACTGGACGTGGTTGGCGACCTGGCCCTGGTTGGGCATCCCATTAAAGCCCACATTATTGCCAACAGGCCCGGCCACAGCAGCAATGTAGAGTTTGCAAAAAAAATAAAGCAGTACATCAAAAAGAATAAGCACACCCGGGATATACCGAATTATGATCCCAACCAGGAACCCGTGTATACACAGCAACAGATCGAAAAGACATTGCCGCATCGTTTCCCGTTCATCATGGTTGATAAGATCATTACGCTTACCGACACGATGATAGTAGGTGTAAAAAATGTCACGGTAAATGAATATTTTTTCCAGGGCCATTTCCCTGGAAACCCTATTATGCCAGGTGTTTTGCAGATAGAAGCTTTAGCACAAACCGGTGGACTGCTTTGTATAAATTCCATGCCCGACGGTCAGTATGATACCTATTTTTTAAAAATAGATGATTGTAAATTCAAGCAAAAAGTTGTGCCGGGCGATACATTAATACTAAAGATGGAATTGATAGACCCCATACGCAGGGGAATATGTACTATGAAAGGAAGTGTATATGTAGGCAATAAATTATGTACCGAAGCCATTTTAACTGCCCAACTCGTAAAAAGAAATTAAATTATATTCGCAATACAGTACAGAACTGTTAATTTGCTAATTCGATAAAAAAACTAAATGATTCATCCCCACACGTACATTCATCCGAATGCCAATCTAGCTACTAACGTAAAGGTTGATCCATTCAGTGTGATCCATCAAAATGTTGAGATTGGCGAAGGCACCTGGATCGGAAGCAATGTTACGATCATGGAAGGGGCGAGGATCGGCAAGAACTGCCGCATTTTTCCGGGCTCGGTGATCGCTGCTATTCCGCAGGATCTTAAATACGAAGGAGAACATACTACAGTAGAAATTGGGGACAATACAACTATACGTGAATTTGTAACTGTGAACCGTGGCAGTAAAGACAGGTGGACCACCAAGGTTGGTAACAATTGCCTCATCATGGCATACAGCCATATTGCCCACGACTGTATTGTTGGCAACAATTGTATTTTAAGTAATAATACACAGGTTGCAGGCCATGTTACCATCGGTGATTACGCCATACTTGGAGGCATGTGTGCTGTACACCAGTTTGTAGAGATAGGCCAGCATGCTTTTATAAGTGGCGGATCGTTTTTTGGAAAAGACGTACCGCCTTATATTAAAGCAGGTCGTACACCATTAAGTTATGCCGGTGTAAATTCCGTTGGATTAAAACGCAGGGGCTTTTCTTTGGACAGGATCAACAAAATACTGGATATCTACCGCATCATTTACAACAAATCACTCAACACCTCACAGGCGCTCAATTTTATTGAAGAAGAATTACCGGCTACAGATGAGCGTGATGAAATAGTAACTTTTATCAGGGAAAGCGGACGTGGTATCATTAAGCGTTTTACTAAGGGAAGTGCGGAGGATGAATAAACTCTAAAAGCGGAACTGATCATTAATGAGTAAATGATCAATATTCAATGTTCAATCTGCAATATTCAATGTTGAAGTTTGCAGACCAGAAGATCCTCCACTTGAAAATTGAGCATTGATAATTGTTTATTGAATATTTTCAGAATGACCAATGATTCAATGACCATTTCTTTAACCAATACAGGCAAACGATTTAACCGTGAATGGATATTCCGCCATTGCAGTTATGAATTCAATTCCGGTAAAACCTATGCTATCACCGGGCCAAATGGTTCCGGAAAATCTACCCTACTGCAGGTTATAGCCGGGGCTACTTTACATAATGAAGGAACTGTTGAATACACAAGAGATACTGGATACTTGATACTGGATAAGAATTCAAGCAATGTTAATATCGAGCACCAAGTATCCAGTATCAAGCATCCAGTATCCAGCACCCTGCATCAAGTACCAGATACCGAGTCGTATCAAATGATCTCCCTCGCCGCACCCTACCTTGAATTAATTGAAGAAATGACGGCAAAAGAAATGCTGGTCTTTCATGCCAAATTCAAACCATTAATAGCCTCACTAAGCATGGAAGAAATTTTAAACACCGTCGGGCTTGAAAATGCCATTAACAAACAGATCCGGTATTTCAGCAGCGGTATGAAACAAAGACTAAAACTGGCGCAGGCATTCTTCAGCAACACTCCTGTTCTTTTATTAGATGAACCTACCACCAATTTAGATGCTGATGGTATTACATTATACCATACCCTCATCAGCAATTACACAAAGGATAAGCTGGTGATCGTAAGCAGCAATGTAAAACAGGAATATGATTTTTGTGAAGAAGTTATTGAGATTAAGAATTATAAATCTGCGTAATCAGGATTTAATCTTTGATATCTGTGATTACCGCTTGCTTGCTATCAACAAATTCAGATCGGTAAATTTCAGATCGAACCTTTCACTTAAATAAAAATTGGTAAGACTTCCCTTGTACAAATAAATACCGCTTCGGATATTTATCTTATGCCACACTATATGATCTATACCACCGTCCTCCCCGGTCTCCAGCATCAGTGGCATCAATACATTGCTGATAGCCTGTGAGGCTGTACGTGCAAAGCCGCTGGGAATATTGGGCACACAATAATGTATCACATCATATTTTGTAAACACGGGTTTTTCATGCGTGGTTACTTTACTGGTTTCAAAACAACCTCCATGGTCAATACTCACATCAACAATAACGCTGCCCGGCCTCATTCTACTCACCGTTTCTTCTGTTACAACAATGGGCGTTCTTCCGGCGGCGCCACTTAATGCGCCAACAGCCACATCGCAGGTCTTTAACTGCTTGGCAAGGATCTTGGGTTCAAGTACCGAGGTCCAAAGCCTCACCCCAATGTTATTCTGTAACCGTTTTAAACGGTAAATACTGTTATCAAAGATCTTCACACTGGCACCCATGGCCAATGCCGTACGTGCAGCATACTCACCCACAATACCGGCACCGATAATGATCACTTTGGTTGGCGGTATACCACTGATACCTCCTACTAAAACGCCTTTGCCATTATTTGTTTTACTTAAATACTGCCCGGCGATCAGCATCACTGCACTACCGGCGATCTCACTCATGCTGCGAACGATGGGATTATGCCCGGTATCATCTTTTAAATTCTCAAAACTTAATGCAGTAATTTTTTTATCCATCATCTTCTGCAATATCTCACGTTTCATCACCGCCAGGTGAATGGGAGAAATAATGTACTGGTTGGGTTTCAGCAGTTCACATTCGCTTTCACTTACAGGAGCGCTTTTTACCAGTATATCGCATTCATAAACTTCTTTTTTATCGTAGGCAATCTTTGCCCCGGCCTCACTGTAATCAGTATCGCTGTAACTGGCCCCCTCACCCGCCTTGGTTTCTACCACTACCTGGTGCCCGTTGGCGAGCATTACACCAACCGCTTCCGGTGTTAAGGCTATCCTGTTCTCATTAAAAGAGGTTTCCCTGGGGATCCCGATCAGCAACTCTGCGCCCTTGGGTTTTATGTCAAGGGTCTCTTCAAGTGTTTCATAACTAAATGAAGAAGATACAAAGGGTTTAGATGATGCCATATGCCGTATTTTGAAAGCTTACAAATTACAAATTAAATTTCAGGTTTCTGGTATTATCATCAACAGAACTTATAGTTATATGTAAAGTATTGTCGGGAAAAATGCCTTCAGCTTTCTCTGGCCACTCAACCAGGCAAATATCACCTGAGTACAAACAATCCTCAATACCGGCATTAATGGCTTCATTTTCGTCCTTAATGCGGTACAGATCCATATGATAAATGGTTTGCTCACCATTTGTTTTATATTGATTGATGATGGAAAAAGTAGGGCTGGTAACTACATCCTGTACACCCATCACTTCACACAAAGCATGTATAAAAGTGGTTTTGCCCGCTCCCATTTCGCCGTGAAATGCAAACACTTTATAGTTTGCCATATCAGCTAAAACTGTTTTTGCTGTAGCGTTTATCTCTTCCAATGTAAAATTTACCTCCATGTTGCAAAGATATTTTCCTTCATTAGTAATTGTGTCACAATATCAAAGAATAATTTTGCAGTATGGAAAAAATAGACTGGAAAGTAGAAGGAATGACCTGCACCAACTGTGCATTATCCATTAACCGTTATCTTGAAAAAGAAGGGTTAAAGGATGTAAAAGTAAATTTTATAGGTGGCGAAGTAAGTTTTGAGCTGAATGGCAGTAAAACAAAAGAACAAATTACTAAAGGGATAGCTGATCTCGGTTACAAAGTTGTCAATGAAAATGGTGAACCCGAAATTCAAAATTCATCCCGCTCCTGGCGGGACAAAATTCAAAATGTATTCTCCAACCACCTGCAACGCTTCCTCTTCTGCCTGCCCTTTACGCTGGTTTTAATGCTGCACATGCTGCCCTGGCATATTCATTTTTTAATGAATCCCTGGATACAGCTGGCGATATGTATTCCCGTTTATATAGTAGGCATGAGTTATTTTGGCGTAAGTGCTATAAAAAGTTTGCGTCGCGGCATCCCAAATATGAATGTATTGATAGCCATTGGTGCCACGGCCGCTTTTGTATACAGCCTGATCGGCACCATCAGCAACCTGGGTATGGATTTTATTTTTTATGAAACCACTGCCACTATCATTACCCTGGTTTTTTTGGGCGAATGGGTGGAGCACAAATCTGTTGCTACCACACAAAAAGAATTGAACAAATTAGCCAGCCAGCAAAAAGTAATGGCCAATATGATCGCCTTTGATGATGATCATAAAGAATTGATCTTCCCGGTTGAGAATACAAAATTGCATGTTGGCGATCTCATCCTGATAAAAACAGGCGAACAGGTTCCTATTGATTGTAAGATATTATGGGGCGATGTGCATGTAAATGAAGCTTTATTGACTGGTGAAAGCAAACCCATTCACAAAGTAAAAAAAGATGCTTTGATCGGTGGCAGTTTAATAACAGATGGCACTGTTAAAGCACAGGTAACAGCTATTGGAAAAGATACAGTATTGAGCAATATTCTCACATTGGTGAAACAGGCACAGGGTGAAAAACCGCCCATTCAGCAAATGGCTGATAAGATCAGCGCCATATTTGTGCCTGCTGTTTTAGGAATAGCAGTACTCACTTTTTTAATTAATTATTTTGCTTTTGATATCAGCGGCACCAGTTCCTTAATGCGGAGTATTGCTGTGCTGGTGATCAGTTGTCCTTGTGCCATGGGACTTGCAACGCCTGCTGCCATTGCGGTAGGACTGGGAAGGGCGGCTAAGAACGGTATCCTTTTCCGCAATGCCAAAAGCCTGGAGTTGTTTAAAAATATTCGGACCGTTGTTTTTGACAAGACCGGTACATTAACAAAGGGAAATTTTAAAGTGACCAATTTTAAGTCGCTGGTATTACCGGAGGAAAATTTTAAGCAGCTCATATTTTCAATTGAAAAATATTCCAATCACCCGATAGCAAAGGCAATAACTGCCGACTGGAAAATGAACAATGCCATTAACTGGAAAAAAATTGAGGAGATAAAAGGTTTGGGTATGAAAGCCGAAGATGCGGAAGGTAATATGTATCTCCTGGGCTCTTATAAAACTGTTGCTTCGCAAACAGAAGACATTTCTCATACTGCATACTTATTACAAAATGAAAAAATGATCGGCTGGTTTGATATGGAAGATGAGATCAGGACAGAATCAGCAGCAGTGATCAGTTACCTGCATGCAAAGAACATACAAACTATTTTATTAAGTGGTGATAGTTTGGAGCGGACGAAAAAAATTGCTGACAGTTTGGGTATTGATAAAGTATATGCAGAAAAAACACCCGAAGAAAAATTACAGATCATTGAACAACTGAACAACCAGGCTCCCGTAGCCATGGTAGGAGACGGCGTTAACGATGCACCTGCACTGGCAAAAGCTACAATCGGTATATCTATGAGTGATGCTACACAGCTTGCTGTACAAAGCGCCCAGGTAGTTTTAATGAATAAAGGTATTCAGCATTTACCACTGGCATTAGGCTTGGGAAAACATACTTTCAAAACCATTAAAGGGAATCTTTTCTGGGCTTTTATTTACAATATTGTTGCCATTCCCATTGCTGCCATGGGTTTATTGCAGCCCGGCCTTGCTGCGCTGGCCATGGGTTTCAGCGATGTGGTGCTGGCCATAAATTCTGTATGGCTCAATTATAAGAAAGTGGTTTAAAAAGAAAAAATTCCGGTTCTCATATTTATACCAAAGGCTAAAGGGAGCATTGACTTTTCGATAATACCTGGGACTTCTTTCATCAGCAAAGGTTCATTGTATTTACGTTTTCGTAAAAAAATAGACGGATTAATTGCAAAGCTTGAAATCGGTGCGAAATATACCACAGGCATTTGTCTTGACTTTATGTTAGCGGAAATAATAGCATTATACTTATTTGTACTTGCAACAAAATCTGAAATTATAAACCCTCTACCTTGCCTTTCAATTGGAATAAGCGATCCATCATCATATTTGTAAATCACTCCTTTTTTACAAATGCCCCATATTTTTGTAGAATCAACTTCTACATTAGAAATGCTATCAATAAATTTCAAAGAGTTTTTAGGTATTTCTAATAAGCTATATTTTTCTATGGTTGGCCTATTTTGAAGAAACTGATTAAAGTCTGTGTATATTCCATCAATATAAAAATTATCCTTTAAAATGGGTGGCATTTCATCTAGCTCATTCGATTTAATGATCTGATCAATGGTTATGGGATTAAAGGATCTTGCAAAAACACTATCCGCAACAAGCAATGTTCTTTTAGATAAGATGCTGAATATACTTTCAAAATCAGAACTATATAAGCTTGCATAATCAAATCCAAATGAACTTAAAATTACAGTATCAATTGTAAATGCTTTATTGTACAAGGCCCCTTCTCTCGATACATAAGCATCAGCCTGTAATTTTGTATAACGATAACTTATTTTTTCTCCCGCTTTTTGAGCTAATCTGAAATCCTTCAATACCCAAAGCATTTTTATTCCCGTTTTTTTAAAATCATGTTTGTACATTCTGTAAATAAGTTCTTGTAGAAAAGCAGTTAATGGTTTAGCAACCCTGATTGTGGTGACATAAGCATTTTCACCCTTGTAAGTATACCCCATTCGAATGCTGTCATTTAAAAATTGAACAATTTTAATATCGCTAACAGGCATTGAATTATCGGGGAAATTAGCAATTGGATACTTCTGTAACTTTAGGTTGGTAAAGCTTTCCTTGAACTTTTGATCACTTCCAGAATTTTGAGCATGTATCCACAATGCGGACAGGAGCATAAAACTTAGAAATACAGCTTTCATTAACGCAGGAGATTTATTTGAGTAAGCTAAAATACTTTAAAACAATTTAATTTCAAGCCATAAATTGCAAGGTGAGCATTCATAAAATTTTAAAACAATACTGGGGTTATAATAGTTTTCGTCCGCTGCAGGAAGGCATCATCAATGCAGTATTGGATGGAAAAGATACACTGGCCCTGCTGCCGACCGGTGGTGGTAAATCTGTATGTTTCCAGGTTCCTGCAATGGCAAAAGATGGTTTGTGTTTGGTGGTGAGCCCGCTCATCGCTTTAATGAAAGACCAGGTGGAAAGTTTAAAGCAAAAGGGCATTCCTTGCCTGGCCATTTATTCCGGCATGAGTTTTTTGGAAATAAAAAAAACATTACAGAATGCCGCTTATGGGAATTATAAATTCCTGTATGTATCTCCTGAGCGGTTGGAAACCAATTTATTTTTAGAGTTCCTGCCGGCCATGAACATCAATTTGCTGGCTGTTGATGAAGCCCATTGTATTTCGCAGTGGGGATATGATTTCAGGCCACCTTACCTGAGGATAGCAGGCTTAAGGGAACATTTACCCGGTGTACCGGTATTGGCACTTACGGCATCTGCTACCAAACCGGTGCAGGATGACATTTGTAATAAGCTGACAACATTGGACTCCCAGGCTCCCCCTTCAGGGGGCGGGGGTGGCTCGTGGAAAAGATTTCAGCAATCATTTGAACGCCCTAATCTTTCGTACAGTGTTTTTAATGTGCCATCCAAACAAAATAAATTACTGGAGATTTTAAAAAATGTACCCGGCACTGCCATCGTTTATTGTAAAAGCCGCAAGCATACACGGGAGATCGCTGATCTGCTCAGGTTGAATAATATCAGTGCAGATCATTACCATGCAGGTTTAAATAATGAAGAACGGAATAAAAAACAGCAAAACTGGATCAGCAACAAGACCCGTGTAATCGTAAGTACCAATGCATTTGGTATGGGTATCGACAAACCTGATGTAAGGGTGGTTGTTCATTATGATGTGCCGGATTGCATAGAAAATTATTACCAGGAAGCGGGGCGGGCGGGCAGGGATGGAAAAAGAGCTTATGCTGTTTTATTGTACAACAATATAGAAATTCAAAATCTGCTGGAGCAGCCAGGTATACGTTTTCCAGAGCCGGAAGAGATCAGACAGGTGTATATAGCCCTGATGAATCACCTGCAGGTGCCTGCCGGCTCAGGTGAAGGGATAAGTTATGATCTTGATATGGCCGCTTTTGCATCAGCATTTAAATTAAACATATTAACGGCTACCTATGCCATTAAAGCCCTGGAGCAGGAAGACATCATCAGCTTTAATGAATTTTTCTTTAAGCCTTCAACAGTTGTGTTTACCACCAACAGGGAAGAATTGACAGATTTTGAAAACCAACACCCCGCCATGGAACCGTTGTTGAAAGGATTGCTGCGTTCTTATGAAGGGATCTTTGATTTTCCTGCTATAGTGTATGAAAGCAGGTTGGCAAAATTTACCGGCGCAGATGTTGAAGCTTTAAAAAAAGACCTGAAGAAACTGAACGGGTTTGGGATCATCAGTTATTCGGCTCAAAAAGACAAGCCGCAAATTACGCTGCTGCAAAACAGGATGTATAATGACAATTACCAGGTGAATACTGCAGACCATTTGAAACGCAAACAAAATTTTGTAGAGCGTGCAAATGCCATGATCAATTATATTAAAAGTTCAACCGGCTGCCGAAGCCGGCATATTGCCAATTATTTTACAGACATGAAAATAAATGCCTGTGGCATTTGTGATAATTGCATTAATGAAAAGGGCATTCATATATCAACCGAAGAATTCAACAGTATTCGTGACCGTATGATGACAATTACAAATGATGCTCCTTTAGCAGTAAATGAAATACTGAACAGCCTTAAGGAGGTTAAAAAAGAAAAGGTTTGGAAAGTGATAGAATACCTGCAGGCAGAAAATGAAATTCAATCGGATAAGGATGGAAAGATCTCTTTTATTAAAGGATCGGGAGGTGTATAAAATAAAAAAAGGGACCAAGATAGAAATCTAGTCCCGCTTTAAAATCCAATATCCTATGAAAAACCGAAACGAAGATAATGGGGTTTTTACTATTATGCAACCTTTTTATCAAGTATTTTAAAAAAAATGCAAATAAAAGATGTGTATAAAGTACAAATAAGTGGGGTGAATTTGCTTATTATTCCGCTGGCAGTCAGCTTATTAGCATTCTTCTAATCTGTCTTAATCCTTTTATATCTCCCGGATCTATATTGATAACTTGCACCCTGGTACCAGGCAATTGCCTGGTTAACGAGGCTATCGGAGCCGGCGCTGGTTTTATTGGTCCCGGTAAAGAAATCCGGCTCAAAAATTTTCACCTTCCGCTGTGGTGATAATATGACCATTTTGCCATCTTTAATATAGCCCATATCCTGGTATGTACTGATAAAAGCACGTTCATTTCCAGGCATCATATTGTAGATATCGTAACCAAAAAAACGGCTGGTATAGCTAAGTTGCATCAATCCCAAAATGGTGGGGGCCAGGTCGATCTGGCTTACCAAACGTTCTTCGATTGCTGGTTTTACTAATTCAGGCGCATATATGATACAGGGAATATGGTAACGGTTTACCGGCAGATCTGTTTTTCCGGCACTTTTAGCACAATGATCAGCAACTATTACAAATAAGGTATTGTTGAACCAGGGCTTTTTTTGTGCGTCTTTTATAAATTTATTGATAGCATAATCGGTGTACTTAACAGCTCCCTGTGGAGTTTGATATACCGGTAACATATCGATCCTTCCTTCGGGGTAAGTATAGGGCCTGTGGTTACTGACCGTCATGATATGATTAAAGAACGATTTTCCGCTATTGAAACTTTTATCACATTGCTGCAGGGTAAAATCAAATGAAGCTTCATCATCGGCACCCCAGGCCGTGGTAAGGTGCACCAGGCTATCCGGTATATCCCTTTTGTCCAGAACCCGGTAACTGTTGGTGCTGAAAAATTTTCCCATATTGTCAAAAAATGAATTGCCACCGTAAATGAAATTCACATCATAGCCTTTTGACTTTAATACGCTGCCCATGGTAAACATATCATCGTTATCCGGCCGGCGCACAATAGATTGGCCCGGCGTAGGTGGTATAGCCAGTGATAAAGCCTCCAGCCCCCTTACTGTCCTGGTACCTGATGCATAAAACCGATCAAAACACAAACTATGTGGAATAAGAGAGTCCAGGTAAGGTGTGATATTTTCTTTACTGCCAAAACGTTTTAAATAATCTCCGCTTAAACTTTCAACACTGATGAGAACAATATTCCACCTGTGTTCGGGACTATCATTTTTTATTTGCCTTTCAATGCTTAACGGATCATCTTTGAATATGGCATTAGGCGCCTGCAGCATGTTCCGTAATATCTTAAAATTAGCGGTATCGTTTCGGGTAACATAAAATTTATTGTAATCAATTTCATTGTGCCAGAAAGCTGCACCAAATTCATAAATACCATTGCCACCCAGTTCATTCACATAATTATTGTTGCTGGTGTCTTTGATCCGGTTGTTTACTAAAAAATACCCGGCAACAGGCAATAACATAAAACACAAAAAGAATACGGTCCGCTTTCCAAAACGCATACTGACTTCCTGCGAAGCAGTCAGTTTTTTTCTTACTATAAATAAAATGGCTGCTGTAGCAATAGCTACTGCGGAAGCAATTACGGGAACATTATAAGATTCCCAGATATTTCCAAGCACTTCGTTGGTATACACCAGGTAATCAACTGCAATGAAATTATACCGGACATTAAACTCTTCCCAGAAAATGATCTCCCCACCCACATTGACAACAAGGATCAGCGTTATTAAAAAGAACAGTATAAAAAGGGGAATGCGCTGCCATTTTTTTTGGTACCAGCTGTCCTTCATAAGCCAGCAATACAGGGCAACGGGAATGGCGAAGAAACTGAAGACGACGAGATCGTAAAAAAAACCAATAAAAAAAATGCCAATGATCCGTAAAAGGGTAAGCTCTATGTTTGGCCAGCTGATGATCAATAGCGTTAGCCTTGTAAGAAAGCTAAGTGCAAAAAGTATTAAAGCCAATACAGTCAAGGGCCCAAATCGGTGCCTGAAAGCAGGCTGTAATTTTATCATCCTGTAAAATAATCTTTATGTGCTTAACTAAACCAGCCTTTGCTTTTTGTACTTCTACTACGGCCTCCCAGGCCCAACGCTCCTAATAAAGAACGCACAATGGTATTACCGGCCGTACGAACCATACTTTTTACAATGGTATTGTTCGCCACTTTTTCCAGGGTTGATGGTTGCTCTTTCCCGGGTTTTTTATCCGTTGTTCCTTCTCCGGCAGACCTTTCAGCAGCTTCCTGTAATTTGGCAGTTAGTATTTCGTAAGCACTTTCACTGTCAACGGTCTTATTGTATTTGGCCACCATTTTAGACCTGGCATTGATCGCATCGATCTCTGCTTCGGTTAAAATATCCATACGGCTGCGTGGCGCACAAAGCATGGTATGTGCCAGCGGTGTGGGAATTCCTTTCTCATTGAGCATCGTTACCAATGCTTCTCCTATTCCCAATTGCGTGATCAGGTCTTCTGTTTTATAGAATTCCGTTTCAGGATAGTTTTCCGAAGTTTGTTTGATCAATTTCCTGTCGGCTGCGGTAAAGGCACGCAATGCATGTTGCACTTTTAAACCGAGTTGTGCTAAAACGCTGGCCGGTACATCCATTGGGTTTTGTGTGCAAAAGAAAATGCCAATGCCTTTTGAGCGTATCAATTTTACGATCGTTTCTATCTGTTGCAACAATGCCGAACTGGCTTCATTAAAAATAAGGTGGGCCTCATCAATAAACATCACCAGCTTAGGTTTATCAAGGTCTCCTTCTTCGGGGCAACTGGCATACAGTTCGGCCAGCATTTGTAACATGAATGTTGAAAATAGTTTGGGTTTATCCTGCAGATCGGTAACCCGCAATACGCTGATCATTCCCCTGCCATCATCTGCAATACGCATCAGGTCATCCACTTCAAAACTTCTTTCGCCAAAGAATATATCAGCACCCTGCTGCTGCAATTCTATTACTTTGCGTAAAATAGTACCGGTAGATGAGGTTGAAATTTTTCCATAGATCTTTTCAATCTCAACCTTTCCTTCATCACCTATAAATTGTAATACTTTGATAAAATCTTTTAAGTCGAGCAGTGGTAATTGATTATCATCGCAATATTTAAAGATCAATGCTACTACCCCACCCTGCGTGTCATTCAGTTCTAAAATCTTACTCAACAATACAGGTCCAAATTCGGTTACTGT
>JBDSXS010000018.1:0-4659 GCA_039926045.1 Ferruginibacter sp. | reverse complement strand
CAGCTTTGGGGATCACTTCGCCACTGGCAGCTTTGATACAGTATTCCAGGATATCCTCTCCCATCTCCTCAATGGTTTTATCTCCTTCAATTACCGGCCCGCAATCTATATCAATAATATCATTCATCCTTTTAGTAAGATTGCTGTTGGTTGAAACTTTAATGGTAGGACAAACAGGGTTGCCGGTTGGTGTTCCCAATCCTGTTGTAAATAAGATCAACGTTGCTCCGCTGGCTGCTTTACCCGTTGTGGCTTCCACATCATTACCCGGCGTACAAACCAGGTTCAACCCCGGCTTTGTGGCAGGCTCGGTATAGTCCAATACATCTACAACCGGTGATGTACCGCCTTTTTTTGCAGCGCCTGCGCTTTTGATCGCGTCGGTAATTAATCCGTCTTTAATATTTCCGGGAGATGGGTTCATGTGGAAACCGGAACCCACACTTAATGCAGATTCGTTATAATCCGTCATCAGGCTGATGAATTTTTTTGCTGCTGCTTCATCTTTTGTGCGATCTATCAGGTTCTGCTCTACCCCACAGAGTTCAGGGAATTCAGCCAATAATACTCTTCCGCCCAAGGCAACAACCAGGTCGCTGCAATAACCTACAGCAGGGTTTGCTGAGATACCGCTGAAGCCATCGCTGCCGCCACATTTAACACCAATGCACAATTTACTGAGCGGGGCAGGCTTTCTTTCTGCTTTATTAATTTCAATTAAACCCCTAAATGTTTTTTGTATCGATTCGGCGATCAACTGCTCTTCACTTTGTGATTGTTGCTGTTCAAATATGTAGAGTGGCTTATCAAAATTGGGATTAAGCGCTTTAAGATCATTTACAAGATCCTGCACCTGCAAATTCTGGCAACCCAAACTTAAAACAGTAACACCGCCAACATTGGGATGGTTGGCATAAGCTGCCAGCAATTTACTTAACACTGCTGCATCCTGCCTGATACCACCACAACCGCCCTGGTGGTTTAAAAATTTTATACCATCAACGTTTTTAAAAGGCCTCCCCCCAACCCCCTCCGAAAGAGGGGGGGCAGAAAGACCCCGCAATTCATCAATATCTTCTCCTTTATTGAAGGCTTCAACCAATTGCCTGGTATATCTTTTATATTTATCAGTCACCGCATAACCCAATTCATTGTGCAATGCTTCACGTATCACATCCAGGTTACGGTTCTCGCAAAACACAGTTGGTATGAATAACCAGTAATTGGCGGTACCAACTTCGCCATTGCTGCGGTGATAACCATTAAATGTTTTGTTGCTGAATTTGGAAACATCAGGCGCCGTCCAGGTAAAATCTGTTTTACGGTAAACAAATGGTTCGGCTGCATGTTTTAGATTGGCTGTGGAAATAATGCCTCCTTTTGCAATATTGGATTGAGCCTTACCAACCATCACGCCATACATCACAACAACATCGCCCGTTTGCAGGTCAGTTGTAACAAATTTATGCTTGGCAGGAATATCGTCCTGCAAAATAAATTCTTCCCCATTATAGCTCACCTGTTCATCCTTCGACAAATTCGTTAAAGCCACAAGCACATTATCAGCAGGGTGAACCTTTACCAGTTTTTGCTTCATTTATGCAATACTTTTTTTGGAATGCAAGGGATCAATTACCGAAGCCATTCCTGTTTCTTCAATCTCATTTAATTTTTCCTGCACTGCATCGGTGAAACCCGGCAGAGAGGACAGATCGTATCCCCACAACGAAGTATCTCTTAAGACCGAAACCGCCATTAAGGGAGGTTGGATGCTTTGCCATTTCTCGTAAAAATAAAATGCTTTGGCATCATTTACCTGGTACTGATTTCCATTTAACCTGCCATAATATTTTCCGTCTTCTTCTTTTACCGATCTCATAAAATAAATATAGGCGGCAAAGCCGATGGTTATATTTTCGGGAACTGCATTATATAAAGAATAATACTGCAACAAAACCGGCACCACCCTCATCTTCATTTTAGAAGAATATTGTGCGGTAATACTTAACCAGTGGTGTTCAATAAAAGGATTACGAAACCTGTCCAGGCAATTTACCGAAAATGCAGTGGTTTGTTCGGGTGTTGTTTTATAAGGAATGGCTGCTGCAATTTCCTTTTGCATGAGTGTTGCTATATATTGCTCCATCTGTTCATCATCCATGGCTTCTTTTACAGTTACAAGTCCGGATAAAAAAGCAACCCCACAACTTAAGGTATGTGTTCCGTTCAACATCCTTAATTTCAGTTCACGGAATAAATTGATATTCTCTGTGATCACCACACCTTTATCAGCTGCGGCAAATGATAGGACCTCAGCAATTTCACGGTTGCCTTCTATGGCCCAAAGCCGGTACACTTCAGTCATCAACATCAGGTCGTCCGAATATCCGATCTCATTTTCAATAATGTCTTTCTGAGTTTTATCCGGTTTGCCCGGAACGATACGATCGACCAAAGAATTACAAAACGAATTTGAATTTTCAAGCCAGTCAATAAACGATTCTTCCAGGCCGTTCAGGTAGGCCAGCTCAGTTACAATGGATTCCAGTTTCTTTCCATTGTCGAGGATCAGTTCTGTCGGAACGATCACCATTCCGGATTGTTTGCTGCCAGCAAAAGCTTTAAACCTTTCATATAAAAAAGCCAGCAACTTACCCGGAAATGAAACGGGTGGATAACGCCTGATATCATCCTGCACCAGTTCTATTCCCACTTCAGTTGTATTGGAGATAATTATTTTTAATTGGGGGTTATGGGCACATTCTAAGATTTTATTCCACTCATTTTTAGCAGAAAGCACCCTGCTGATTGATGAGCAGACAATATTCTCTTCCTGCTTTTTCCCGTCTGCTATGCCACGTACACAGATAGTATACAATCCATCCTGTTTTTCAAAAGCATCAGCGCCTCCTCCATCAGTAGATTTAACAACAACAATTCTGCCATTGAATATGCCTTGCTTATTCGCTTTGTCAATAAAATAATCAGGCAGCCCACGCAGCAATACCCCTGTACCAAATTGCAAGACCTTTTCAGGTAATTCAAACAGGGCCTGGTCAGGCAACAGCGCTTTTTCAGCCTGTATATTTTTTAAGTTATATTTTGATAGCAACATATACAACCATTAATAAAGTAATTCAATATTTTAATTTTCTATTGCCCATTTAGATCTCCATCCCGGGTATTCTGTTTTCAATAATTGTAAGGGCCAGGTGCCGTACCAGGCATAACCGATCCTTCTTTCATTTTCCACTTCTGCAATTGATGCATGTCTTTGGCTGTCTCTGCCGGCAAAAAAAGGTTCGTTGGTATTTATATCGTAAAATCTTGCCCAGATCACACTGTTATCATCAGGTACTACCACCCTGTCTTTACCGCTTTTTTCTGCAGGAGCTGCAATATCTACATATTTATAACCGGTGATCTTTACTTTCTCAAACCATTCAACTGCCGCTTTAACTGATGCTATGATCGCTGCAGAGGGTTTTTCAATGCGCATCAAAAACCTGACTATGCCAACGGATTCACTCCCACTTAAAGAGATAAGCTCAAATTTCCTGGCCATTTCCGGTTGTAAAGTAGTTGCATTGTATTGGGCACACCAGGCGGTTAGTTTGCCATTCTGTTTTAGCTGTGTCTTTAAGATACATTGCACACCCCGTACAATGGCATCTACACACTTATTTGCATAGGTCTCATCAATTACATCCAGGTCATTTTTCTTATACACCACATCATAAAGCACATTCAGCACGTTCACCATGGCATTATCATTATAGGTGACCTGGCTCCGGTAATTGCTAAAATCGGGATAGAACTGCGGCCAGCCGCCATTGGGATATTGTGCCTTCAATAAATAATCAATCCCTTTTTTTGCGGATTCCAGGTATTTCCCATTTGAGGTTTCCTTATAAGCTTTCGCCAGGTACCTTATTTCTTTAGTTGTTGCAGAATTATCAATGGTTGCATCTTTGCCGGCCGCATAACCTGATCGTAATTCATTCTTTTCATCAGGAGTAAGCTCCCGCTTATAATCTACCTTTTTATCTCCCTGGAAATGTTTTGGCCAGCCACCGTTGCTGCGTTGATAGAGTAACATATTTTCGGCTACCGGGTCAGTAGCTGCTTTTTTTACGCCAGTCATTTCATTGTTAGCAACAGCTGAAGCACCGTCTAATGCCTGCACCAGTGTGGCTTCGTTTTTTGCTGCTTCTTTTGCCGGGTCCCATTTATTATCAAAGACCCAGGGCACACTAAAATCGTTAATGCTAAAACCTGCAGGTAAATTATTTTTATGCCAGGCGTAATCTCCTCCCTCTTTTTTACAATTATAATAATATACCCTTCTGCCCCAGAGTATAGTATTACTGGTAGGCACTAAATAAATATCGGCATCAGCCATATTTGCCGGGAAGCTGCAATTGAGTAAATAAAATTGTGCATCGCGGTGGTAACGGCCCAATTTAAAATCATCATCCCCTGCAAACTTACAATTCAGGAGAACGGTCTTTGAACTCTGGTATTTGCTTCCATCGTGCCAGATACCTGCATTATTGTTGCGGCAGATAAAAGTACAGTTCTCAGCAAGTGCCCATCCACGTGGACAATAAAAATCAACCCCGCCTTCCATGACACAGTCTTTAAAATAGAACATACCAT
>JBDSXS010000017.1:0-5693 GCA_039926045.1 Ferruginibacter sp. | reverse complement strand
GGGTTACCTCTGATGAGAAGGAGTTAAGCTGATCCACCATCGTATTGATCGTATTCTTTAATTCAAGGATCTCTCCTTTAACGTCCACCGTAATTTTTTTAGAAAGGTCACCCTTAGCCACAGCCGTCGTTACGTCTGCAATATTTCTTACCTGTGCCGTAAGGTTACTACCCATCTGGTTCACGGAGTCAGTAAGATCTTTCCATACACCCGCCACACCTTTTACTTTTGCCTGTCCACCCAGTTTACCTTCACTACCTACCTCACGTGCCACACGGGTTACCTCCATGGAGAAAAGGTTCAGCTGTTTCACCATGTCATTCACTTCTTTTGCGATCCTGGAGAACTCTCCCTTCAATGAGTGGCCGCCGATCTCCAAAGGCATTTCCTGCGACAAATTTCCTTTTGCCACAGAGCTGATAACGTGTGCGATCTCAATAGTAGGATGCACCAGATCGGAGATAAGTGTATTCAATGAATCAACACCCGTGCCCCAGGACCCTTTGGCATTGGGCACTTCAATACGTTGTGTTAGTTTTCCCTGTTTACCAATGATGTTTCCTGCCTTGGTAAATTCGAACATCATTCTTTCATTTAAACTAATGATCTCATTCATGGTGTCGCAGATCTTGCCGTTCAAACCAACTTCATCAATGGGCATGCGAACAGCAAAGTTGCCGTTCTTTACTTCCATCAATACTTTCAATAATTGTTTGCTGTTGAAACTTTCGGCAGACTCATTATCTGCCTCGATCATTTGACCTTTTTTACGGGAGCCGTTGGTTTTTTCTTTGATCTGGCCGGGCGATCCCGAAGCATAGATTACCTCTTTGTTTTTGGTTCCGTTTGCAGAACCTGGAGACTTAGTTTTTAGGTTACTCATACGTGCAGAATTTTTTAATATTACGATGCATTTTTAAACAAAATAATAAACATTTTCTATTATACTGTGCAATTATTTTATGCTGATACTAAATGTTGTTTTCATCCGTTTTGATAGAATAATTCCACAAAATGTAGAAATATTTTCCCATTCCGGATAAAGGAAAATTTAAATATTGGCGTAATAATTGTTTAAGTTCCAGGTACCATTATTTAATACAATAACTATTCCCTTATGAAAATACCAGGTAAAAATGTAGTTTTTATAGTTGATGACGATCCGGATGACAGGCAATTAATACTCGATGCTTTTTTAGAAACAAACCCCACGATAGACTGCATTTTTATAGAGAATGGGGAACAGTTAATGGAAACCCTGGAAACGTCTGACCCCGAAAATTACCCATCGGTGATCCTGCTCGACCTGAATATGCCCGGGATGATGGGGCTGCATGCTTTAAAAGAGATCCGTAGCCATAAAAGTTACGCACATATCCCTACCATTATACTTACCACGTCTACTTTTGTCCAGGATGAAACTTCATCGTATAAACTTGGCGCAAGTTGCTTTTTGCACAAGCCCCAGTCTTATAAGGAATTGCTTGAAATTTCAGCCGCTATTGCGAGGTTATGGCTTAAGCATTAAACAACCTGTTTGTAAACTCTTTTTGCGACAGGGGAAGAATAATGATAAACGTGGAGCCTTTTCCGGGTGAACTTTTAGCAGAGATATTTCCATGATGGTTATTGACTATTTTGTGGCAAATAGCTAAACCAATACCCGTACCTCCATATGCATGTTTCGGATTCAATTGCTGAAATTCAGCAAATATCTTATCCAGGTGAATCTCATCAAAGCCAATACCATTGTCTTTAATGAGGATCCGGGTAAATTTTTCAGTCATACCGGTTTCTATTTCTGTGATTGTTTGCATATAATCGCCTGGTAAAGCAGCTTTGTCAATCATCTCTGCTGAAATGTTGATCTGCGGATCGCCTGCTGAAAATTTTAATGCATTACTTATCAGGTTCTGGAATAGTTGCTGTATCTGCGTTTCATTTGCTTCTACTTCGGGAAGTGTTTCTATTGTTATGGATGCATTGGTTTTGGAAATAGTGGTCTCCAGGTCGGCTAATATCCGGGATATGATCTCATTTAAATTGACTTTGCTGAATTGTGTTGCTGCATTTACCCCGGCAAACTGCAATATGTCTTCGATCAGGCGCTGCATTCTGGATACAGATTCTATTATCCGATCCATATAAAGTTTACCTTTTTCACTTATTCCTGTTCCCACTTCCTGTTGCAAAATGTCTGTAAACACCATTACTTTTCGTAAAGGTTCCTGCAGGTCATGTGAAGCTACATTGGCAAAACTTTCAAGCTTATGGTTAGAAAGAATTAACTGTTCTGCCATCCTGTTTACCGAAGTAGCCACCTGGCCGATCTCATCATGCGAAAAAACAATTGCCCTTTCATCAAGCTTACCTTTTGTTATCCTGTTAGCTGCTTTATTAATTTCATTTAATCCCCTGCTGATACTCCTGGTTACCAACACCGTTAATACCAGGCCCGTTATCTCTACCGTTAGCGCCACAAAAAAAAGTATTTTAAGGATAAGATTTTCAAGCCAGCGGGCGCCTTCGCTCAGTGCAAATGAAAAGTTATCTTCCAGTTGGGTCAACTGGTCATTAATAGCACCCGTTTTAAGGGTAAGCTCATCTAATTTTTGGGATGAGGGTGATGGGGAAATTATTTGCCCGTGCATTTCTTCGGCGATGGGTATTAGAACTGATACCAATGAATCTCCTTTGTCCCAGTAACCAAGCGCTTTCCTGATATACCTGTTTTTGTGAAACCTGGTTACCAGTTTGATCATCCCGTTAATATCATCAGGATGAACCCTGCCATCCAGGAACCCTTGTCTTACATTACTGAGGTCAGGTTCTTTTTTTAATAATTCCATTCTCGCTTTATGATCACCCAAAGGAACCGCCAGCAATTTTTTGAAAGCGAGATAATCTTCCTCCTGGTGCGTGCGGTGATATTTACCCAGCTGGTACACCGCATCTTTTTGTGCTTTTGACCATAAACCTTCTGCGCCGATAAATGCTCTTACGGAAGATAGTGTATGAATGGAAAACCAAAGAACCAGTAATTCTGTTATGATCAAAACTGCCATTGCCCCTACGATGATATAGAGTTTTTTGGCAATAGAAATATCTCTGAGCCATGTTCTCCCGTGCGTTTTAGTCATAGTACAGGTTCATTAAGCAGTTAACGAAAATGTAGATCAGATTTTATTGCAAGTATTTTCCCAGGATAAAAATAATAATGTTTTATTATAATCCTCCTGGAAAAACTAAAAGATTTTGTAATGAAAAACGGCTATTAAACAGAAAACAGTTCAACTGTCTGGTATATGGTTTCTCTTGTAAAGGGTTTGGCGATAAAGAAATCCACGCCTTCCGCTTCAGCCTTTTTCCGGTCAGATGCCGTATCATAAGCGGTGATCAATATGATCTTGGAGAGGGGCTTTTTCTTTTTTATCTGGCGCACAAAGTCAACACCCATACCATCTGGTAAGTGATTATCAATAAAAATGATCTCGGGATCCTGGGTCTTTAAGGCATTACTTGCTTCTGCAAGTGTATTCACACAATAAGGTTGTATATGCTTATTTTTTAAAATTCCACTGAGTAAATAGCAAATATCAATCTCGTCATCTATAATTAATGCTTTCATCGTTAAATTAAGAGAGCCCGGTATGATTAAAAGGTACGGTTTTATTTGTTTGATAATGATTATTCACTGCAACTTTTCTGCCAACATATAAACCTTATTACTGCAACATAATACTTGAATAGGGAACTCTTTCATTTTGTAGATTAGATTCCCCACATTGCGGCTTTTTTTTACCAGTTTCCGTTTAATCTATATACATTTAGCTTTATACATATTGCTTTTTAATTCGGCAGGTTTTTTTCAAGGAAGACACATATAAGATTCGAATGATCATTTCTAAAAAAGGAATTTTAATTTGATATTGTATAATTTTTTTCAAAAAAAATTGCTATTTATCCTTTTAAACTAATTGTATCTTTATAAAAACCAGTTGCATGAAAAAAAGAATATTGATTATTGATGACGATGCAGATATGTGTTTATTGCTGAGCAGATTCCTGACCAAGAACGGTTATGAAGTTGAAACAGCCCACAGTGGCAATAAGGGAGTGGAGAAATTTAAGACCGGTTACTTCGACATTGTTTTATGCGATTACAGGTTAGGCGATAACAAAGACGGCAAGGATATTTTGCTGGAAATCAAGCAGATCCGCCCGGGTACAATTGTACTCATCATTACCGGCTACAGTGACATCAAAACAGCAGTAGATGTGATAAAAGCAGGTGCTTATGATTACATAACAAAGCCCCTCATCCCTGATGAAGTATTGAATGTGATCAGTAAAGCACTCAATGGAGCAGAGGCTGGAGGAAATTCAGGATCAGTTCCATCAGTAAAAGAAAGAAAAAGCACAAAAAGCAGTATTGATCCTTCAGGAGAATTTTTAGAAGGCAGGGCTGCTGCTACCAAAGAACTATATAAACAAATTGACCTGGTAGCTCCTACAAACTTCAGTATCATATTGTATGGCGAAAGCGGAACAGGTAAGGAAGTAATTGCCAAAACAATACACGAAAAAAGCCACCGGCGGGGTAAACCCTTTATTGCCATGGATTGCGGCACCTTATCCAAGGAACTGGCGGGAAGCGAATTGTTTGGTCACATGAAGGGATCATTCACAGGGGCACTTGCCGATAAAGAGGGGCACTTTGAATTAGCTGATGGTGGAACCCTTTTTTTAGACGAGGTGGGAAATTTGTCACCAGAGATACAGGCTTCTTTATTGAGGGTTATCCAGGAACGAAAGTTCAAAAGGGTAGGAGGTAATAAAGAAATGGAAGTAGATGTACGGATCATTGTTGCTTCCAACGAAAATTTACTGGAAGCTTACCGAAAAGGAAAATTCAGGGAAGACCTGTATCACCGCTTTAATGAATTTTCCATAAACCTGCCTCCGTTGAGAAGCCGCAAAGAGGATATTACTTTATTTGCAGATTTCTTTTTAACAAAAACAATGGCAGAATTGAATAAGAAGCTGGATGGTTTTGAAGATGAAGTAATGACCATGTTTAAAGAATATAGTTGGCCCGGAAATTTAAGAGAGTTTAGAAATGTTGTAAGAAGATGTGCTTTACTTACAGATAAAGGCTATATAACAGCAGCATCGTTGCCGGTTGAAATAAGCAGCCCCCGCCATGTGACAACACCGGTGGCAACCAGTACTTCGCCAACTTCAATTTCACTGGACCTGAAGGATTCTGCTTCCAAAGCTGAATATGAAACCATCATGCACGTATTAAAAGAAGTGAATTTTAATAAGAGCAAAGCCGCTGAAGTACTCCAGATCGACCGTAAAACATTGTACAATAAAATTAAGAATTACGAGGATTCTCAAACCTGACAATCTATAGTTTAGGCCTGTATCGTACTGCCTCGTGGAGCTTTTTCCATACAAAGCATTCATGCGGGGCAGTTACCGCTATTTTTTTTCTTAAAAAATTATGATTTATAAATTCTGCAATATATCTTTAGCCCGGCTGGGCTATTTTTCTGTTCAATAGTTAAGGTATTGCAGAAGATCCCGGCTACAATAAAACTAACATCGCTTTCAATTTCCTATTCCGTTTTAACTATTTAATTGTTCATTAATTTATAAAAAATGAATACTTCTTCTTTAGTAAAAGC
>JBDSXS010000016.1:0-12656 GCA_039926045.1 Ferruginibacter sp. | reverse complement strand
GTAATTTTCAAGGCTTTAATCGTTATTTTTGAAAATAAACCTGCCGTTAAGGCAACCGATTTAGAATTTTTAAAATAATAGACAGAATGGCCAATGTTTTAATAATAGATGATGAAAAATCGATCCGTAAAACCCTTTCAGAGATTCTTAGCTACGAAGGATATATCATTGATGAAGCCGGTGATGGCGAAGAAGGATTAAAAAAGTTTTCAGAAAAAACATATGATATCGTGCTTTGCGATATTAAAATGCCAAAGCTGGATGGCATCGAATTTTTGGACAGGTCGAAACTGATCAACCCCGATGTGCCTGTGATCATGATCAGCGGGCATGGTAATGTGGATACGGCTGTAGAAGCAGTTAAAAAAGGAGCTTATGATTATATCAGTAAGCCACCCGACCTTAACCGCTTGCTGATCACATTACGTAATGCGCTTGACAAACAAAGCCTGGTTACCGAAACCAAAGTGCTTAAACGTAAAGTAGGAAAGGCTTTGGAGATGGTAGGCAACAGCGGCCCCATTAATAAGATAAAAGATACCATTGAAAAAGTTGCGCCAACCGATGCCCGTGTTTTAATAACCGGTGAGAATGGTGTAGGTAAAGAATTGGTAGCACGCTGGATCCACGAAAAGAGTAACAGGAACAGCGGTCCCATGGTTGAAGTGAATTGTGCTGCCATACCGGGGGAGTTGATCGAGAGTGAATTATTTGGGCACGAAAAAGGTTCATTTACATCTGCTGTAAAACAACGCATTGGTAAATTTGAAACAGCCAATGGCGGCACTTTATTCCTGGATGAAATTGGTGATATGAGCCTGAATGCACAGGCAAAGGTTTTACGTGCATTGCAGGAAGGTAAAATAACCAGGGTAGGAGCCGAGAAAGATATCATGGTTGATGTACGGGTGATAGCAGCTACCAATAAAGACCTGCTTAAGGAAGTAGATGAAAAGAATTTCAGGCTTGATCTGTATCACCGCCTTGGTGTAATTATTATTCATGTTCCTTCTTTGAACGAACGCAGGGATGATGTACCGTCACTGGTTGAACATTTTTTAGATATTATCGCCACAGAATATGGACAACCCAAAAAAGAAGTTGATGCGACAGCCATGGAAGCTTTAAAGAATTATAACTGGACAGGCAATATCCGTGAATTAAGAAATGTGGTGGAAAGGCTGATCATTTTATCAGGCAAAACGATCTCTTTTGAAGATGTAGAAAATTATGTATTGCCGAGGAAGTAAATGGAAATTAGTAATTGGGAATTTTTGAGGCTTAGTGTTCGAAATGATATTAAAAATTCTAAGGTTCAAATTAAATAATAATTTAACAATCTAAGTTCTCCGCCAGCTGGCTGAACAGGGTATGAAAACGATTTATTGTATAAGTGGACTGGGGGCCGATGAGCGGGCATTTTCAAAATTGAAAATAGATGGCTATACACTACAGGTAATTCCATGGCTGATGCCCGAACCTGCAGAATCCTTACCAAAATATGCCGAACGGATGCGGGCAGGTATCAGGGAAGAAAATCCTATCCTGATGGGACTTTCATTTGGCGGCATGGTATGTACCGAAATAGCAAAACAGATCCCAGTCAAAAAGATCATCCTTATTTCCAGTATCAAATCTTCAAAAGAAATACCGTGGTGGATGAAGATGGTGGCAACTTTAAAACTGAATAAGATCGTTCCGCTGAAGTCTTCGAAGTTGACACAGCCGATCCAGAACAGGATGTTGGGAGTTCAAACAGATGAAGAAAAAACTTTGGTAGCATGTTTCAGAAGAGATGTGGACCTGCCTTATACAACCTGGGCAGTAAACCAGGCCATCAACTGGAAAAATGACTGGCAGCATCCAGATACATGTCATATTCACGGCGATAATGACCATATGTTTCCCATAAAAAATATAAAGCCAACATTCATTATTAAAAAAGCCGGGCACTTTATGATCATGAACCGTGCAGCAGAAGTAAGTAACTGCATCAATTCTGTATTGCAGGAGAATTAGTTTATTCTGTTAAACATTTCAAAACATTAATTAAGGAAATCTTTGTTAAACCGTTAATTATGGTATTTTTGGCACTATTAAAATTTAACGCATGAGTATAGGCTGGATCGTTTTTATTATTGGCACACTGGGTTGGCATATAGGTATGTATGGCATGTTTAAAAAAGCAGGCATGGAGGGATGGAAAGCTTTGGTGCCTTTTTACAATACCTGGTGCATGGTAAAGAAAATGGAACTTAAAAAGTATTGGTTCTTTTTACAATTCATACCCATTGCCGGACAATTCATCACCATCTGGATCTGTATAAAATTTGTTGAGCATTTTGGCCGCTTTGGTTTCTGGCATCATGCGGCAGCTGTATTCTTCCCGTTCATTTATTTTCCTTACCTCGGTTATTCAAAAAGTGAAAGGTATGCGGGTATTGCAGTAGTAAAAAATTATAAAAAATCAGGTGTCAGGGAATGGATCGATGCAGCTGCTTTTGCCATTGTTGCTGCCACACTCATACGCACTTTTGTTTTTGAAGCATATACCATTCCAACACCATCGATGGAAAAGACTTTGCTGGTAAATGATTTCCTGTTTGTCAGCAAATCAACCTACGGCCCAAGGATCCCCAATACGCCGATCGCCATGCCATTCGTTCATCATACCATTCCCGGCTTAAATGTAAAGTCTTATGTTGAGTGGATACATTTACCTTATACCCGTTGGTTTGCAAGTCCGGTAAAAAGAAATGATGCTGTAGTTTTTAATTTTCCTGTAAATGATACATTGATCAATGATCCTATCGTGAACGGGCAACAACAGTTTGGTTCGCAAACAACCTATTACCAGGCCGTAAGAAACTTAGGCAGGGAAAGGGTTTGGCAGGATTACGGCGATATGATCATTACCAGGCCGGTTGACAAAAGAGAAAATTTTATCAAGCGCTGTGTAGGTATCCCCGGTGATTCTATCCGGGTAGTTAATGGTAAACTTTTCATTAACGGTAAGCCCGAAGCATATTTTCCTCAATCTGAACGGTTCTACCTGTTAAAGGTACCCGACGGTGTTTATCTGAATGAGGAGATGCTGAGTAACCTCGGGATCAACGTACGTACATCGCAGGGTGATCTTGGCCAGGTGGATAAAACAGTTTACAGGGTAAATATTACCAATGAGGAAAAAGCCAATCTGAAATTACCGCCCGGCTATATTTTAACTGATTATATTGTTGACATTACCAATCCCGAATTCCCTTACAAACAACTTTTCCCATACTTCACAGATAACAAAGACTGGACCGCTGATAATTATGGATCATTATGGATTCCGAAGAAAAATGCGACCATAGCTTTAACCCCTGATAATATTATCCGCTACCAACGGTGCATAGAAGTTTATGAAGGCAATAGGTTCGAGAACAGGGGAGGAAAATATTTTATTAACGGCGTGGAAGCAAGCAGCTATACTTTTAAAATGGATTATTACTGGTTGATGGGCGATAACCGCCATAATTCACTGGATAGCCGTTATTGGGGTTTTGTACCGGAAGACCATGTAGTGGGGAAAGCCTCGCTGATCTGGTTCAGTTATGAAAATGGCCCACGCTGGAAACGTTTATTCCGCTGGATAAAATAGTACTAAATTTAGGGTATGAATAAAGTAGAATACAACTTTTCTTATGATGTTTACAATTCTGTTGATGAATTGAACGAAAAGGATGCCTGGCTGGTAAATGAAGCCAGGGAAGTTACTGCATCGGCCTATGCTCCCTACTCAAACTTTAATGTAGGCGCCGTTGCCAAACTGGCCAATGGCGAAATTGTTGCCGGCACCAACCAGGAAAATGCATCTTATCCAGTTGGTATTTGTGCTGAAAGGGTTTTGCTGGCTTCCGCTGCATCCTTATATCCAAACATTGCCATTGATACCATTGCTATCAGTTACGACAACACAACTGGCGCCAGCAGCCACCCCATCTCTCCATGCGGCATGTGCCGGCAAAGTTTGGTTGAATATGAAGAACGTGTTAAGCAACCCATACGTTTGATCTTAAGTGGACTTGATGGAAAAGTATTTATTATTGAAAAAGCAAACCTGCTTTTGCCGCTATCATTCGGGAGTGTTGATCTAAAATAAGGTTTGAACACCGTTGGCTACCTTTCCTTCATGTTCCAGCAACCATTTCTTTCGCCATAAGTCTCCGCCATAACCAACCAGGTCGCCATTGCTGCCTATAACACGATGGCAGGGTACGATAATACAAATACTGTTATTGCCATTGGCTGTACCCACAGCACGTATGGCTTTTACATTACCGATCCTTTTGCTTAGTCCCATGTAACTGATCGTTCTTCCATAAGGAATTTTGCACAGCTCGGCCCAAACTGTTTGCTGAAATTCCGTTCCCACCTGCGATGTATGCACCGTAAATTCAGTTCTTTTCCCTGCAAAATATTCATCCAGTTGTTTGATACATCCTTTTATTACGGGAGTCTTTGGTTTTGTAAAATTGAGTTCGGCCTCATTTATTTTAGCACCTTTCCAGGAGTTAACAAACAATACATCAGATATAGCGCTGCCCGTACTTCTTATTTCAAGTGCCCCAAGGGGTGATTGATAATATACGATCTCGATGTTCATTTCAATTACCGTCATTGCGATCCCGCTTGAGGCGGGAGAAGCAATCTTATGATCAGCAAATAACTTTCCCTATTGCTATCGGAATTCCTTTCCCCACCATGACGTTACCCAATTTACATGAATTTCTTTTGTCCCTTTGATTAATATTCAATTTCTTTGATCAACCTAGACGATATACTGTATGCAGCGTGAAGCAAAATTTTATGAGAAGGCCATGTCGGCGGTGGCAGATCCTTACCGTATATCCATATTGCAGGAGATAGCTAAAAAAGGAGAGGTAAGGTGTTGTGATGTTGTATGTTTAACCGGCTTATCCCAGCCAACCTGTTCTCATCATATAAAACTATTAGCCGAAAGTGAATTGATCGACTGCAGGAAACAGGGGCGCAATAATTTCTTCTCACTCAATAAGAATAATTTTAAAAAACTGGGACAGTATTTTGAAAAGTTTGGGGAGTGAACGAAATGCTAATGCAGGATACTGGATACTAGATCCTGGATGCACCCTGAAATATTAAAAGTTATTAGCAATTGAAGGCTTATCCAGTATCAAGTATCCAGTATCGGCCTTCTCGGTTTACCCGATCTTGCTTCCGTTCTTCACCCCCAGCGTTGGTTG
Source organism: Ferruginibacter sp. (assembly GCA_039926045.1). GTDB lineage: Bacteria > Bacteroidota > Bacteroidia > Chitinophagales > Chitinophagaceae > Ferruginibacter. The sequence goes on along the minus strand of JBDSXS010000016.1, from coordinate 7,389 downwards.
CAACAATACCACATCATTATTTTCATTATAAACACCCAATACCAAACATTCGCTGAAGAAATTGGCAATTTGTTTTACAGGAAAATTTACAACAGCGATAACCTGTTTGCCGAGCAAGTCATCTTTTGTATAAAGTGTTTTTATTTGCGCAGAAGATCTTTTAATTCCCAACTCACCAAAATCAATACTTAATTGGTAAGCCGGTTTCCTGGCCCCGGGAAAATCATTGACCTCCAGGATGGTTCCTGTGCGGATATCTATTTTTTCAAAGTCTTCCCAACTGATCATACGTTTTCAACTTTTGTAACTGCATCTATATTCAACGGGCCATAAATATGCGGAAACATTTCATTTACTGATGGGGCTAATTCATATTGTAAAGGTGAAGTCAGTTTCGTTTCATCAATATGCAATAATAAGAGATCGCTTTGTCCTGCATAATATCGTTCTAAAACGCCCTGCACCTGTTCTGCTTTGCTCGTATGGATAAACCCTTCCAAAGCTACAGACGTTGCTTCGTAAAAGCCCTGTTGTACTGCTTTTTGCCAGTCTGTTGCAGTTACAACATGATAGATCATTGGTCAAGTATGTTAGCCAGTAAAAGCAATTCATCCATTTTGTAACGGTTCCTGTCGTTATCAAAACACTTGCTTAATTCTTCCAATAGATATTGAATGATACGCCTGTTATTTAACTGCCTGAAATAGGAAGCAACCGGAGGGACTGATATGCGTTTAAAATACGCTTCCACATCCTGGTGACTGTACATCTGACCGTTCAACGGATCTATAAAGAAATTTATTTTTTCAGATGCATGGCCAACCGGGTTCAGCAGGTCATGTTGCGGATCAAAATAAGCCAGTATGAATTGCCTTGGAATATTTACTGCTTTTACCGGGATGTCCAGTAATTCGCAAAGCGCAATATAAATAATGCCATTGCTTAGCGCATTTCCTTTTTTACTTTCGAGGGTTTTGTTGATCAGGTAATCATCGGGATTATTATAAGCAAACTCAACACCTTTTTGTTTGTAATAATTGTAAAAGATACTGGTAACAATATTGATCTGTTCAATAGGAGTGAGGTAATTGTTGAGTTCCAGCCAGGTGTTGCGGCGCAGTTTTTCAATTTCCTGGTAAACAGTTGTGGCATCAAAATCCGGGTAATGGTAACGTGCCACCAGCAGAGCGCCTTCCATCAGGTCTGCATCCCTTGATGCCCAATCGGTAAAATCATTGGTAAGGTCCCTGAAATGTAAACGGTGGATCAGCAATTCGATCCGTTCCTGTATCTCTTCACTGCCGGTGTTTTCCCAAAGACTTTCAAGGTTGGGGATGATATCTTTTCCAAATGAAATGATCTTATCACTTACCGTACTGTACACATATTCATCGGGGTCATCTATTAAATGCAGCAGGGCAGTTATTTCTTTATTTTCTTTCAAGTTCGAGGTTTATTTTATGAATGTCGGAAATTGAAAGGGAAATAAGAAGTTAAAATTTTCCACAGGTGTGATTAAATAAAAAAGGTGGGGTATAACAGCCGGGAATAGTGAAGATCTATTTCAGTTTGGCGGACAGCATGTAAGCGGCATGGGTTGCCGCATCATCATTCGGCAGGTGCCTGAATTCTTTGGTAAATTGATTTGTAAATAAACCACCTTCTTTTTTATAAGGGATAAAATTTAGTAAATTGAAATTATTCTTTTTAAGATAAGTCTTGTGCAAGGCAGGATAAGATCTGTTCAGCGGCATTTTTTTTCCGATCCTGAATAACTTCCATTCAAATGAAGAGTAGGCCCGGTGCCCATTCCACAGTTTTGAACTACCAAGTGATGAAAAATCAATTGCATGCGCCATCAGGCCACCGGGTTTAAGCCATGTATTCATCACAGGGTATATCATATCCAGGTCGGTATATTGCAAAACAGATTGCGAAAAAACAAGATCAACTGTTTCATTTTTAATATCATCTGCCTGCCAGGGTACAAAATAATTTATAAACGTATTGGAAGCAGCCGGTGATGCCAGTTCTTTTCTAATGGCAGCCAATCTTTCCGGTGCCATTGATGCTGCAAGTAATTCTTCGGTAATTATATGAGCAGGGAACTGGTAGTTATCCAGGTAAGGTATTAACCCGGGATATTCTACGGCATCGGGAACCGCTGCTCTCTTGCTGAACAATTCAACGAGTTCATCAAATATTTTTACATTGTGCGCCGCATTACCGTAAGCAAAAAGATCCAGGGCCATGTATTTTTTACAACCACATAATAAGGCGGCCAGTCCCGTTCCCAACGAATCGCCTGGGCCCAGTTCGGCTATAACAGCGGGCATGTTTTTTTCAGATTCGTTTAACAGGATCAAATGCCGCAGCCAGGTAGAATAACAATACCTGCTGTCTGTTGTTCCTCCCGTGGGGGATGGCCTATGTAAGCGGGGTATGGGAATAACAGCTTTTATTAATCCCTTTGCAATGCGGATAAATTTTTCTGCAACCACTTTTTTGGAGTGAATTTAGCTAAATGTTTAATGCAAAAAACTGTGGCCGGAAATAATTCTCCCTTGTGCAGCTATGCAACCAGCCTTATCTTTGAATTGTTACTAATTGCTTTTCAGAAAAAGATCCTGATCTTATTTCTACGATATACATACCATTGGCAATATCACGGACATTATACTGTTGTTGATTCTGTGTGATCTTTCCTGTTTTCAGCAACAAACCCGTAATAGTATAAATATTAACGGTCATTTCTTTCGGCAGATCATTACATGGCTCTATAAAAATATGATCGGAAGCAGGGTTAGGGTAAATAAGTATTTTATTTCTACCGTCAAACCTTAAAGAGATTACCCTGCTGTAATTATTTTTTCCATTAATATCTGTTGTTTTCAGGCGATAATAAATTGTTGAATTCCCGGGTACGGAATCAATAAAAGAATAATAATTTACCTGTGATGTATTCATATTGCCCCGGACAAAACCAATCTTTTCAAAGTGAATGGCATTTGTACTTCTTTCAATTTCAAAACCAACATTATTTATTTCCTGTGCGGTAGACCAATGAAGGAAAGACTGATACTCTTTAAACTTTTGTGCCGTGAATGAGATCAATGTAATTGGCAATACAAGAGGATTGACCGTAACCCATAAGGAAGCCGAGCCACCTGGCCCATAATTGTTAACTCCCTGCACGCTGATATTACCGGATAAGGCATTGATACTAAAATTCACTGTTATGCTATTCGTATTACTTATGCCGATCGCACCGGAAGGCAAGGTCCAGGTATATGAAGTGGCATTGGCAATGGGTGGTACCGAATAAGTAACCCCATTGGTGCCTGCTATTACCGTAGTTAAGCCGGCAATCGGCCTGCAGCAACCCGGTATATGATTTTTAACAACCCTGTACAATAAAAATGAAACAGCTTCCATTCCGGAAGGAAATGAATTGGTCAACCCGCAAACTGCTACATGCAGGCAGGAATCATACAGCATCTTGCTGCGATATCCCCATGTAGAACCTCCATGCCCCCAAAAGGAATATCCCTGTAATTGGTCCCTGCTTATGCCAAATCCATATTGTGAATTAGGGTTAGGTGTAACAACAAAATTTGTGAGTTCATTAATTGAGGATTGATTAATTACCTGTCCATTAAAAAGTGCAGTATACCATTTTGTCATGTCTGAAGCTGTGGAAAACAGTGATCCTGCACAACCCCCGGCACTGTTCAGTCCAACCCGTGATGTATCATGATAATCGATCGTGTTCCACCAGCGATGTGCAATAACGCCATTTTCGGATTCCTCAATATCATAAAACATATTGTTTATATTCAGCGGGGTGAGAATACTGTCACGAATGAGTTTGGAAATGTGGAAACCTGTTGCATTTTTTGCTATCATTCCTGCGAGTATATAATTAATATTTGAATAGCCCCAGTTGGTTCCAACAGGAAAACTTGGAGGCCCAACCCAGCTTAACACTTCGGCCGGAGTAAATACCCTTGTTGGGTTTTGGTTGATCGTGTCCATCCAGGGTGAAACGAATATGGGATCAGAAATACCACTGGTATGATTTAATAATTGACGGATCTTGATATTGGGATTGATATTGGGATAATTTGGAAGCCAGGCACTGAGTTTATCATCAAGACTAATAAGATGGTCTTCTGCAAGCTTCAGCATGATCGTTGAAACAAATAATTTTGTGTTACTGGCAATACCCATTCTCGTAGCTGTTGTAATTGGATTCCCTGCGTGGGAAATTCCCGTAACACCTGTCCAGGTGCCCTGACCAGGAATATATACACTGGCCGACATCCCTTTTATATTTGAGATCTGGGATGTGTAGGTGATCAATGTATCATTAAGCATATTTGCCAATAGCGCATTAAAGGTTTGGGCCTTTGCTCCGGTAATGACAAAAAACAAAAGAACAGCAATTAGTACTTTTTGCATTTTAGATTTAGTAATGGTATAGAGATGCTTCTGGAGTTTCGGCATGGTCTGGTATTGACCAGGTTTGCGTGGTTTCATAACATTGGGGTTTTACTATAGATGCTGGTTCCGCTTTTTTGGCTGCCTTGCAGTATAAAACGGCAGTATATGGCTTATATTGCTTGTAACGAGCTGTTTAAAACAGTACTAAGAGGGGGAGGGACTAAGAAACACACTAGTACTGTCGGGATTGCGGGTTCTTTTATAAATGTAATATTCAATACACAACGCTCAATATTCAATGCTCAATGTTAGCACCCTGCTGAAATTTGTATACTACTCAACTTGAATATTGGGTATTGAACATTGATTATGGAATATTTTAAATGCTGGCTGAACGTAAGTTTTGAGGGCCACCTGGGCCTTTGTAATCTTACGGGATTGCATCCGTAAAAAAACTGTTATCACAGGGCGGGACCAAAGGCTCACAAATTAAATGAACGGTTCACGAATTAACCTACTGGGTTGTGAGAACCATTTCGGCCCTTCTGCAGTCATGTACACACAATCTTCGAAACGTACACCAAATTCACCAATGATAGAAATGGTAGGCTCAATACTAAAGCACATGCCGGGTTCCAATAATTTTTTATTTCCTTTTACCATATTGCCCCACTCATGTCCATCCATACCAATGCCATGACCCGTACGATGTGGTAGCCCGGGTAATTTATAACCAGGCCCAAAGCCGGCATCAACGATCACTTTGCGTGAAGCCGCATCCACTGCTTCGCATGGCGATCCGATCTTTGCGGCAGCAAACCCTGCTGCCTGTGATCGTTTTTCGAGTTCCCATATTTGTTCCTGTCGTTTGGTAGGCTCTCCAAATACAATTGTTTTTGTTATGTCAGAACAATAACCATGTACCTGGCATCCGCAATCCATTAAAACAATATCTCCTTTCTTCAGGTTTCGTGGTACTGTGGTACCGTGAGGAAAAGCAGAGGCCTCTCCAAAAAGGCATAATGCCCCCGGAGAACTTCCACCCATTTCAGCCTGCGCTGTTTCAATAATGGAGGCGAGATCATGTTGAGACATTCCTTCTTTCAATTGTCCGGCACCGATCTTTATGGCTGCCAAAGTGATGTCACTTGCTTTTTGCATCAATGCAATCTCCGTTGCAGACTTGATCATGCGGCAAGGCATGGTTATGGGATCGCCGCTTGAATAATTCAAATGTGATACTTCTTTTTGTATACCATCCATTATAAAAAAACGCAAACGTTCTTCGATAGCGATGGTGCCGGACTGAATACCTGCATCTTTAAAAACTGTCGTGATCAATTTATATGGACTTTCATCTTCCTGCCACGGGTATACATCTTTGCCAATGCTGATGAGTTCACGTAAACGTGCTTCTTCAAAAGCCGGACAAACATATTTCACTGTTCCATTTGCCGGAATGATGGCCACCATCGTTCTTTCACTGGGCCACCAACTGATGCCGGTAAAATATTTCAGCGCTGTGCCACAATCCAGTACCAGGGCCTGCATTTTATTTTCTATAAGCAGGCGCTGTGCTTTAGCTATCCTTGCTTCTCTTTCTTTCACCGTGATCGGTTCAACACCATCGGTCATCGATCTTAATTTATCGTCATGCCTTTTGCCGGAATTGGTAAAGGAACTAAGACCGGACACAATACCTGTTGCTGCAGCAATGCTTGAAAGGTTGATGAAATCTCTTCTTTTTAATGACATACGAAAATGATTTGGTGTCTGTCGACATGTAGATTTAGCAAATGATACATGCAACTTATTAATAAATATAATACATCTGCAAGATACTTTCCAAGCCATGGTCCGTGTCACACGAAACATCTTCTTATTACTCATTACATTCCGTTTAGTGTGCCACGAACCGGGGCGGATGGAATATATTCAATACGGAACGCTCAATTTTCAATGCTCAACAATAAAGTAGTCAGCTCAAATTTGTATTCTGCGCAAGCTATTTATCAGGTTCATTTCCAAACCAGATCACAGCATAGCTCCCATAGATACCAATACCGATCGCATTCCATTTCCTTTTCCATTTATCTTTATTCAGGATCACTGCCTTATGGGCCTTGCTTGATTTCCAGCTTTCCAAAGCATCAGCTGCATTAGCTAAATATGCTTCACTTTCTGCAAATGCAATTTCAAATCCATAACCTTTATAAGAAGTAAGTTCCCGGGGTTTTGACCACATTAATTTAGCCTGGGCGTGATTATCGGTATAACAAACGGCTTTCCATTTCCCTTGGGCAGACCAGCTGTGAAAATTACATCGATCATTCCGCTCGTAGTTTTCTTCCAGGTCTTTTACATGCGTTTGTGCCACGATGGTTAGAGATCTTGAAAGTGGGATATTGGGGAGGCCCTTTGATGTTCTGTATGCCATTACAAGATCGTACAACTCAGATTCGTCGCTGGATAATTCCTGTGCAACACTTACTGAGTACATGGTAATAAAAATGTTCAAAAGGAAAAGACACTTGAGGAATTGTGGGGTTTTCATCTGCTACTAAATAAGTTATATGGTTTTTTATAGGCTGCGCCAGTAAGTAAAATTCGGAAAAATATTCAATACACAACGCTCAATGTTCAATGCTCAATAAAAAGCACCCTGCTGAGATTTGTATACTGCTCAACTTGATCGTTGAGCATTGTACATTGTTTATTGAGCATTTAAATAGATTGTACTCCCCAGCCGAAATTTTTATACCCCGGGTCTCATACCTGCGCACATGAGCCGGGCAATGAAGGCCCCGGCGGGACGGAGTTTTTTTATAGGCTACCCCAGCAAGCGAAATTCGGAAAAATATTCAATACACAACGCTCAATGTTCAATGCTCAATAAAAAGCACCCTGCTGAGATTTGTATACTGCTCAACTTGATCGTTGAGCATT
>JBDSXS010000015.1:0-5506 GCA_039926045.1 Ferruginibacter sp. | reverse complement strand
ATCCTTTTTATATCAGCCAGGGCATTGCCCAATGAATGATTGGGTGCCACTAACCTTGCTACAATGGTATTAATGCTGAATGAACCGCCTGCTTTATCAGTAAGATGAAGCGATAAATGAATATCCTCCCCGGCAAATGCTGCTTTAACCGTTGAATTTAAAACCACCTGGTGCGATGCCTTGTTATAAATGTTTATTGCAACGGCACATGGCGGTTCGTTAGAAGTTGCCGTTATTCCCGGCAAACCCATCGCTAATGTATGGGCTGGTTTACCACTGATTGCCCTTACCGGCAATCGTTGGGCAGGTGTTTGAAAAATTCTTGAATACAAAGGGCCCCTTACCGGGGGTGCACCTGCAGGCAAGATCAGATCTGATATGGATGGCATGATCATTACATGCTCACCGGGGTCGGCTTTATAAAAAGCCATGATGGCCCATCGCCCAACCCATTCCGCCGAATCTGCACCATTCCTGTTAAGAAAAATGGTGCAACGGCCACTCTGTTGTTTCATGGTAACCAGGAAGGGTGATAATGTTTCTGTTCTGCTTCCATGACTATGCCCATGTGCCATGCTTTCAGTACCGGTGGCATTATCCCGGGTATCACCGCAATGATGCCCGTCGGGGGCCATTAAGCAGAAGTCCCAGTTTTTATCAGAAAAATCAAACCCCTGCGCAGTGATCATAAATACCTGGTCGGCATCTGTTACATCAAAACGCAAATGAACATTTTCTCCGGGGTAAAGATCAAATACAGGATCTACAGAAAGATTAAATCCTAATGAAGCTGCAACGGAGTCGGAATAAAACTTATCAATAACCCCTGCGCTCTCGCCATGATATACCTGTGTTACCCCGGGCCGGGCAGTTTTGCCCTTGGTGGTCATATCAGCAATAGTGGCGTAATCAACACCATCCCAACCACTGCCAATACCAAAGCCCATGGCAAAGATTATTGTATTGGGAAATGCGGGTGTACCCAGTGTGGTTAATAAAGGAGCAGCTGTTTCTTTCCCATCGGTTAAAATAGATAAATAGCGTTGTTCACCAGCTGGTAAATTGCTGAAAGGAGCCCTTACCAAATTGTTTTCAGTATCTGTTAATGCAGCAGCTAACGGCGTTCCACCGCCGGGTGATTGTGCCAGGATGTTTGCATCAAAAATTGCCTGGGTAATTACACCTGTATTTTTAACCACCCCAAAATGAGCCCCGGAAAATATTTGTGTAAATGTGTTTACCCCCGCTAAATTCCTGAATGTTTCCACTCCTGCAACCACGTAAGCTTCTTTTGCTGTGTAAGCAGTTTCGCAGTCGTGCAGCAGGGCAGATACTCCCCGTTTGGCAGCTTCCCATTTAGTAATGTTTGGAGCCATGCCTGTCATTGGGTCGGGTGTGAGCCCTGTCATGCTGCCTGTTTGATCCAGTGCAATACCCATTATTACTTCGCTGTCATAAGCATACCCCATTGCCCGGTGGTCTAAAACATCTACCGGCCGCTTAGTTGGTTGTACTGCAAAATTCGGTAACACAATATCCGTCTGAATGTTGTTTGATGAGTAGCCGGGAGTGCCTGCGATCCATGGCCACATCAGGTCATTTAAATTATGTCCCTGTGGCCTGCCGGATGCAGGATAAAATGCACTTCCCTGGTGGCTATCAATTTGCCACATAGCCCACAGGCGGTCAATATTACAATGATGCATGAAAAAAATAAGGTCGTTGGGGGATGATACAGGGTCACCCATATTGCCACCTACCCACCCATGCATACCATTATGCATGTTGCTGCCGGCCAGGCCTCCTTCAAGATATGTTCTGAAACTATCCGGGGTTTCGTAATTGGTTTTTCCGAGGCATGTTTGAACTCTTGCCTGTGTTTCTAATAATGTAAAAGAACTGAAACTTCTTTGCAATGTACTTCCGTATCCTTGCTGCAATTGCGTCTTTACCCGCCATCCCGCTAATCCCCCAGGCCACCATGCCGGTAATACAGCAGGTGCATTAAATGCAAAAAAACCCGATTGAACATTGCCGCCACCTGCACCACCTGCACCACCATTTGGCCCCATGAAATTATCCTGGAACAGGATGGTTTGTGTGGCTGTGTGATCGGTCCAGTCCCAGTAAGGCAGATTAACTGTTGGGTCAACTGCCTGCAAAGCCTGTTCAAACTGTAAAAGATAATACCGGTGCCAGGGGCAGAATGCAGAGTTCTGATGACCCATGTTTATGGGCACTCCGCCGCCGGGAACATTTATAGACAAAGTGTATAAGTGCACGGCAACAAACTGATCGAAAATGCTTATTTGCTGCGCTACCGGTGCAGCAGGATTGGCAATGGTATTTTTAAGCGTTAAAACCGCTGCTAAAAAATTATCTCTTTCTGTTGTTGTAAGATGTACAGCATTTTTTCTGATACCCATAAAATAAAATTTAAGGTTAAATATTTCCCGTTTCGTTGGGAAAAAATAAACGCTTCGTCTCTCTTACCCGGCGAAGGGGGTTGTTCTGAATGGCAGTAGAGGATAGTTAAAATTATAAAAATGGTTTACCAATGTCAATACCCCAAAGTGGTAGGTCTTATTCTAAAATGCGTTACCCTGCTGGTTCAAGTGTCAGGTTCTTAATCCCAAACTGGCGTAAGTGTCCCACATGAAAATCTAAAATTATTGAACACGAAAAATTTTTGGGGATCACTTGTGTCGTTTTAAACCTGCCTACCGACAGGCAGGTATACCGGTCTGTGACCGGGTTTAGTTATCAGCACCAGCCTGGGTAGCTATTTAGCTTTTATAAAGCGTAGACTTAATATTATATAATGCTAAAATCGATACAGGCAGATTTATTCTGATATTTCTCCCAACATCAACCCAAAAGGCTGTACCTTATAACTTCAACTAACTGTATGAAACAATTACTACTTTGCTTATGCATCTTTGCATGTATCAATTCCTCAGCACAAACCGATTCAGCATGGTTCAGGAACAACTACATTAAAAAGGAAATGTATATTACCATGCGTGATGGCGTAAAACTATTCACTAGTGTGTATATGCCAAAAGCTAACGCTGAAAAACACCCGATCCTGATCACCAGGAGCCCTTACTCCTGCTGGCCTTACGGTGAAGAAAATTATGATGGTTATTTGTGTGGCACTTACCTGATGCAATACCTTAAAGAAGGTTATATCATGGTAAAGCAGGATGTGCGTGGCAGGTGGATGAGCGAAGGCGAATTTAAAGATGTGCGGCCATTTAACAGCAGCAAAAAGGGAAAGGAGATCGACGAAGCAAGTGATAGCTATGATGCGATCGATTGGCTGGTAAAGAACATTTCTAACAACAACGGTAATGTAGGCGTATTCGGCACTTCCTATCCCGGATTTTATTCAACCATGGCAGCGGCAAGTAACCACCCGGCTTTAAAAGCAGTTAGTCCGCAGGCACCCGTTACCAACTGGTTCATTGGTGATGATTTTCATCACAATGGCGCATTCTTTCAAATGGATGCCTTTGGCTTTTATACAGCGCCCGGGTTTGCTTTTGGTGTGCCACATCCAAAACCTACATCTGTTGCTGCAGTTTCTGTGGGTTACCCCGATCATGATAATTATAAATTTTTCCTGGAAGCCGGAACCTTAAAAAATCTAACAAAATATACAGGCGATAGTATTGCTTTTTGGAAAGACCTGATGTCTCATCCAAATTATGATGCCTTTTGGAAAGCACGTGATGCCCGTAATGCAACAAAAAATTTACAACCGGCCATGCTATGGGTTGGTGGCCTCTTTGATGCGGAAGACTGCTGGGGTGCATGGAATGCGTATAAGGCTGCAGAACAAAATAATCCCGGTAAGGCCTTTAATAAAATTGTTGAGGGGCCCTGGTATCATACCCAGTGGTCGGGCCACGACGGAACTCATCATGGCAATATTCAGTTTGGTTCCAATACCAGTGAATATTTTCAGCAACATTTTGAGGTTCCTTTCTTTAATTATTTTTTAAAGGGCAAGGGAGATGTGTCACAAATAGCAGAGGCCAATATTTTTATGACGGGTGCCAATGAATGGAGGTCATTTGCACAATGGCCGCCTGCCACTAAGGAAGACAAGACACTCTACCTGCAATCAAACGGAAAACTGGACTGGACAAAACCTGCAGCTGCAAACAGCTTCAGTGAATATACCAGCGACCCGGCAAAACCGGTTCCTTATGAAGAGCAGGTGCAGTTTAACAGAACGAGAACCTATATGTCGGCTGACCAGCGTTTTGCTTCACGCAGGCCCGATGTGCTCGTATTTGAAACAGCAGTTTTAACTGCTGATGTAACCGTTACAGGAAATGTGATCGCAGATATCTTGACGAGCATTTCAACAACCGATGCCGATTTTGTGGTAAAACTAATTGATGTGTTTCCTGGTGACCTGGGTTATAACGATGTTGACATTTATGCAGAAAATGATCCCAATAACCCATATCCAATGGGAGGTTATCAAATGCTGGTGAGGGCAGAAATCTTCCGTGGACGGTACAGGAACAGTTACGAAAATCCTGCTGCTTTTACCCCGGGCAAAATAACAGAAGTAAAATTTGAATTACCCCCGGTTGCACATAGTTTTAAAAAAGGCCATCGCATCATGGTACAGGTACAAAGCAGTTGGTTCCCGCTGGCCGACCGGAACCCACAGCAGTTTGTTGACATTTATCATTGTGATGAAAAAGATTTTATAAAAAGCAATATAAAGATCTACCACGATGCAGGAAATGCCTCTAAAATTATTTTACCTGTTTTAAAATAATAGCAGGTTACCGATTTCGGGACAGTAAAAAAATATTCAATGCTCAATTTTCAATACTCAATGAAAAAGTACCCTGCTGAAGTCTGTATACTGCTCAACTTGAACATTGAGCATTGAACATTGTTTATTGAGCGTTTCCTGGAAACACAAATATTCAATACGCAACACTCAATTTTCAATGCTCAATGAAAAAGCATCCTGCTGAAATTTGTATACTCCTTAACTTGAATATTGAGCATTGAACATTGCATATTGAACATTTTCTGAACACAAAAAGTGCTTTCGTCCCGGTTCGTGGCCACTAACCTTTTATTTTTTTACAATAAAAAACGGAGACAGTGTATCCTGTCTCCGTTGCTATTATTTGGTTCGATCATTTTATTGAGCCGGCTTCGCTGTAGTTTTAACAGGAGTAGTGGTAGCACTCATATCACTTACACAAACATATTTTCCGTCACGCTTCTGAAAACATGACATATAAAAGCCTTTGTCTACCAGGGTGCCCGCAGCATCCGTGTTTGTATATGACCCAACTTCCGTTACCATATCTCCGTCAGCAAAAAGATTCACCACTTTATATACATGGGTAAGACCTGCTGTGTCGGCTGCCAGTTGCTTTACTATTTTTTCTTTAATAGCTGCTTTGCCAACACTGGGCTCCTCGTTCCTGTTATAGCTGATGGCGTCGTCGCTGTAATAGGCAAC
>JBDSXS010000014.1:0-7574 GCA_039926045.1 Ferruginibacter sp. | reverse complement strand
AAACCTGAAGACTTTACGGATATAGCCACTTTCCAGGATTTTTGTGATTACGTGATCTCCCGCGTAAATTCAAAAGAAATGGCATAATGTCTGCGTGGCATGGCAAATCTAAAGGTACCCCGCTTGGATACCGGATCTTTGTTTGGGTTTTAAAAACATTTGGTGTTTTACCGGCCTATTTCCTGCTGCGTTTTGTTGTATTGTACTATTTCTTTTTTTCCTTTAAAGCTTCCCGGCAAATCTATTCGCTTTACCGCCATAAGCTCGGTTATGGTTGGGGATCATCTATTGCCAAATTATATACAAATTATTTTTTATTAGGGCAGAGTATCATTGATAAGGTGGTGGTGATGTCGGGCATTAAAAATAATTTCAGGTTTGATTTTGATGGTGAAGAGAACCTGCGGAAAATTGCATCATTACAAAAAGGGGGCATATTACTCAGTGCCCATATCGGCAACTGGGATGTGGCCGGCCATTTGTTCAAGCGGCTGGATACCCGTATCAATATTGTATTGTATGACGGGGAACATGAACAAATAAAAGAATATCTTGAGGGCGTTACCGGTAAGCCCAATGTGAACATCATTGTTATTAAGAATGACCTGAGCCATATTTATGCAATAAGCGACGCATTTTCAAAAAACGAATTGGTTTGTATGCACGCCGACCGTTTCATCGAAGGTAATAAAACGCTCACCGCCAATTTTTTGGGTGAACCCGCCAGGTTTCCGATGGGCCCTTTTTTACTGGCATCAAAATTTAAAGTGCCTGTTTCGTTTGTATTTGCAGTAAAAGAAAGCAAATTGCACTATCATTTCTTTGCCAGCGAAATAAAAGATTATTCAGCCGTTGATAAAGCTGTAGTGATGCAGGAAATGTTGAACGACTTTGCCCGGGAGATGGAAAATAAAGTTAAACAATACCCTGAGCAATGGTTCAATTATTATAATTTTTGGGAACAAAAGAATGGTAGACTCTAATTTTTTTTATCATTAGATTGTCAGCCTGAGCTTGTCGAAGGCGGGGTAAATTAAAAATACCGGCTTCGACAAGCTCAGCCTGACAGTTTTTTAAAATAAGACATTAAAAAACTTGATAACAGGTTACGATATTGATACGCTTATACCGCAAAAACCTCCTTTTGTGATGATCGATAAAATATTGTCTTTCACCGAAACAACTACCAGTACAGGATTTAGCATTAAGGCGGATAATATTTTTGTGGAGAATGGCATATTTAAAGAACCGGGCCTGGTAGAGAATATTGCACAAACAGCGGCTGCCAGGGCGGGCTATATTTCAAAAACAGAGAACAAGCCTGTACTGGTTGGTTATATTGGCGCTGTTAATGATCTGCAGGTATTTTCATTACCCCAAACGGGGGATGAATTAATTACTGAAATAACTATAGAAAACCAGATTTTTGATGTAACATTAATATCCGGGAAGATCACCTGTAATGAAACACTGGTTGCTCAATGTAAAATGAAGATATTTATTAATAAACTTAAAAACCCCTCATCATGAAACGTACACAAAAAATAAGCTGGTTGCTTATCCTGGTATTGTTTTTAGGTACCAGTACATCCTCTTTTTCTCAGGCCATAAAAGATTTTTTTAACAACACTTCTACATCCTTAACCTACCTGGGGATAGACTATACAAAGAACCGGCTTATTAATGATCCCGGCGGCAATGCTTCTGATATTAAGAACCGCTTATATGCAAGCATGAATGATGTGGTGATCGCAGAAATGCCCAAGAATTATAATATTGCCGGCGCTTTTAGCAGAACCGGTGATGTAAGCAGTGATATTACTTCAGTTACGGCAAGAAATGAAAAAATAAATACCGCAGAGATCATATCATCCAATTCAGGAGACTTTAACCGGCTTACGGAAGCAGATATTGCAGCAGAAGTAAAAGCACTGGTTCTAAAAGATAAGCAGGGAGTTGGGCTTGTTTTTATAATGGAGGGTATGAAAAAAGAAGAGAAAAAAAGTTATGGCGCTGTTTGGGTCGTACTGGTTGATATGAAAACGAAAAAGATATTGATGGCAGAGCGCATGGAACAGGAAGCTGCCGGGTTTGGTTTCCGTAATTTTTGGGTATCTATTATCAAAAAAAGTTTGGTTGAGATCAACAAGAAAAAATATGATGCCTGGAAAACTAAATACGCCGGCTGATTATAATCCACTATGAAAAAGGAATTGAGCAGCAAGACTGAAATACTGGTGCGTTTTAATGAAGCAGATCCATTGGGAATTGTTTGGCACGGGCACTATATCCGTTACCTGGAAGATGGAAGGGAAGCCTTTGGTAACATGCATGGTATTGGTTACCTGGAGGTTTATAAACTTGGATTTGTAATCCCGGTGGTAAGCGTACAGTGTGATTATAAACGGTCTTTACGTTACGGAGACAGGGTGATCGTGGAAACAAAATATATTCCTACCGAAGCGGCAAAAATGAAATTTACTTATAGGTTGTTCAATGCAGCAACCGGCGAATTGGTGGCTACAGGTTCTTCTGTTCAGGTTTTTTTAAGTAAGGATGATTCAGTGCTTCAACTGGCCAACCCGCCTTTTTTTGAAGACTGGAAAAAGAAGCACGACCTGGTTTAATTTGTGCTTCGTAGCTTAGCAATAAGCGAAGTTGTAATGATAAAAAACTATGACAGATATTTTTATTAGTTCGGATAATATTTTAACCCCAATTGGTTTAACTACGGCTGAAAATTTTTGGCAGCTTAAACAAAATGCATCGGGTATAAAAATGCATGATGATATCAATATGTCTGAACAACCTTTTTATGGTGCCTTATTTGACAATGAGAATTTCTTCAGCAATACAAACCCACAAAACAACTATACCAAATTTGAAAAACTGCTGATCGCTTCTGTCAGCGATGCATTGGCAAACAGCGCCATTGATGCAACAGGCAAAAACACGATACTCATCATCTCTTCCACCAAGGGGAATATCAGTTTACTGGAAACGGAAACGGTATCCCAATCATTGCATACAAGAATTTCACTTAACAATTCAGCTAAGTTGGTTGCTGATCATTTCACGTTTGTCAATCAACCAATTGTAATTTCAAATGCATGCATTTCAGGTATGCTCGCCATACTAACAGGTATGCGGTTAATTCAGTCCGGGCAATATGAACATGCAGTAGTTGCGGGGGCCGATGTGATCAGCAAATTTGTTCTATCGGGCTTTCAATCTTTCCAGGCCATTAGCCCTTCGCCATGCAAACCATTTGATGCAGCAAGAGACGGAATAAATTTAGGCGAAGGCGCAGGCACCATGATCCTTACTTCCAATAAAGCTCATTCGTCAGGTGTAAAAGTAACCGGCGGTTCGGTAAGTAATGATGCAAATCATATCAGCGGGCCTTCACGCACAGGCGAGGAATTGAATATAGCCATATCAAAAGCAATGAAAGCGGCTGTGCTGAAACCAAGTGATATTGATCTTATCTCTGCACATGGCACGGCTACTATTTATAATGATGAAATGGAAGCAAAAGCCATTACGCTGGCGGGCATGCAATCGGTACCGGTAAACAGTTTGAAAGGTTATTATGGACATACCCTGGGCGCAGCAGGATTGATCGAGTCCATCATTTCTATTCAGTCTTTAAAAGAAAACCTGGTAATACCAACCAGGGGATTTGAGCATATGGGTGTAACACAGGCGGTAAATATCTGTTCCTCATTACATGCAACAACTTTACAAAACTGTTTAAAAACGGCTTCCGGTTTTGGAGGTTGTAATGCAGCTATGATATTCAGTAAACAATAATTGATCAAACACAGTCTAAAAAAGTATATGAAATTTTTCTCCAGGGATAAAAAATCAGCATTCGAAGCTAAAGAAGCAGCACAGTGGATCGCATTTGGCCCGGTTATTTTCCAGTCGGCACGGGTATTACGCAATACTGGCATTTTGCAATTGATAGAAGAGAGCGGTAAGACAGGCTTAACCAATGAGGAGATCGCAGAAAAAGTAAAGCTTTCAAACTATGGGGTAAGGGTTTTGTTGGAATCAGGCCTTAGTCTTGGCCTAGTTTTAGTGAATGATAAAAAATATACACTGGGTAAAACAGGTTATTTTATTTTGCATGATTCCTTAACAAAAGCCAATATGGATTTTGTACACGATGTAAATTATAAAGGCTTTTTTTATTTGGATGAGAGTATTGAAACTGGTAAGCCTGCGGGACTTAAAGCGTTTGGTAATTGGGATACTATATATGAAGGCCTGTCGCAATTGCCGCCACATGTACAAAAAAGCTGGTTCAGCTTCGACCATTATTTTTCTGATGACGCATTTCCGCGGGTATTGCCGCTGGTATATAAAGATGGCGTGAAAAAGATATTGGACATCGGTGGTAATACCGGCAAATGGGCGATTGCATCTACTAAATTTTCACCCGATGTTCATATAACTATTATGGACCTGCCAGGCCAGTTGAATGTGGCAAAGCAAAGAATTGAAGAGCTGGGGTTGAGTGACCGGGTATCATTTTTGCCGGTGAATATCCTGGATGAAACGGTTAAATTTCCAAAAGGATTTGATGTGATCTGGATGAGCCAGTTTCTGGATTGTTTTTCCGAAGCGGAAATTGTTTCTATTTTAAAAAGATGCTATGAAGCACTGGATGAGAACGGGCAGGTAATTATTTTAGAACCTTACTGGGACAGGCAAAGATTTGAGATAGCAGCGTTTTGCCTGCAACAAACATCGTTGTATTTTACGGCCCTTGCAAATGGCAACAGCCAGATGTACAGTGCCGAAATATTTATAAATTGTATCAAAGAAGCCGGTTTTGATATTGTAGAAGAGATAGATCATATCGGCCTGAGCCAGACACTTATTAAATGTAAAAAAACAAAATAGGATCACATGAAATGAGCCCCAATGAAAAGTTGAATATCAGCTTCATTGTTATTAGGCAAATTACATGTGGCTAAAATAAAATAAATGAAACACATGAAAACAGAAAAAGTAGACGTATTGGTAATTGGCGCAGGCCCATCGGGAACCGTTGCCGCCTCTATAATTAATAAGGCAGGATTTAGTGTTAAGATCGTGGAGAAGATGAAGTTTCCACGTTTTGTAATTGGCGAAAGCCTGTTGCCCCGCTGCATGGAAGCATTGGATGAAGCAGGGTTTTTGGATGCAGTTAAGGAAAATGGTTTCCAGGAAAAATTCGGGGCAAAGTTTGTAAAGGACGGAAAGATCTGTGATTATTTTTTTGCCGATCAATATACACCCGGCTGGAGTTGGACCTGGCAGGTACCCCGGGCAGAATTTGATAAAAAACTGGCAGATACCGTTGAAAAAATGGGCGTGCCCATCAGTTATGAATCTACAGTGACCGGTATCGAATTCAAAGGCTCCGATTCGGTTACTACGGTTGAAGATATTAATGGTAACCAATCGCAGATCGAAGCCAGGTTCATAGTAGATGGCAGCGGCTATGGCAGGGTGATACCCAAATTGTTCAACATGGATAAGCCATCCAACCTGCCGCCACGAAAAACTTTATTTACACACGTGGTGGATACAAAAAGAACGATGGATGATGAACCCAACCGCATTACCATCATTGTACACCAGAAAGGAATATGGATATGGGTGATACCTTTTTCAAACGGAAACACTTCGGTGGGTTTTGTGGGCGATCCTGAATTCTTTAAATCTTTATCAGGAACCCCGGAAGAACATCTGAGGGCATTATTGGCCACCGAACCTTATTTGAGCGAAAGGATGAAAGATGTTGAATTTGTTTTTGAGCCAAAGGTCCTTGAATCATGGTCAACCACCACCAATAAATTTTATGGTGATGGCTTTGTGTTGACTGGTAATGTAACCGAATTTTTAGATCCTGTTTTTTCATCAGGTGTTACGCTGGCAACCGTATCAAGCCAAACCGCAGCTAAACTGGTAATAAAAAAGTTGCGTGGTGAAGATGTTGATTGGGATGCTGAATATACACAGGTTATGATGCAGGGCGTAAATACTTTCCGGTCTTATGTTATGGCATGGTATGAAGGGACATTGGATACAATCTTCTTTGCTGATGACCAGGTGGCTGATATAAAAAGTAAGATCTGTTCAGTACTGGCAGGTTATGTTTGGGACACCAGCAATCCATATGTAAAAGATCATGATACGGCATTGCAAAAATTGGCGAAGCTTATTCATCTCCGCGATCTTTTGAAAGAAGAAAAACAACGTCAATAATTATTAATGCCAGGCACACTTGCTAAGTTTATTAAAAGTACTTGAGAACAGAAAACTATATCAGCTCTTCCTGCATAATCAACGATCATGTTGTTTATAAGAATGGTCAACCTGTATTTGAATCTAAAGAAGGGGCGCTATCTGAATTTTTACTGGCGGTTTACCGGCATTTTGAATTACAGTATCCCAAATTTTATAAGATGGACAATCTTAGTAAACTGGGATGGCTGGCCAACGAGGTTTTACTGGAGGACAATTTTAATAAAGAGAAATATAAGCCGGAAGAAATTGGGATAGTGTTATCAAATGCCAATTCGAGCCTGGATACAGATATCAAATATTACGAAACGGCAAAAACCATTGCCAGTCCTGCCCTGTTTGTATACACATTGCCAAATATCGTCATTGGTGAAATATCCATCAGGCATCACTTTAAGGGAGAGAATGCTTTTTTTATTTTTAAGGACTTTGATGCCGGATTTATTGAACAATATGTAAGCAACCTGATTAATAACAATATATTGCAGTGTTGTATTTGCGGCTGGGTGGATGTACTGAACGACCGGTATAATGCAAGTTTATTTTTAATAGAGAAAGATAAAAGCGCCAATTCAGTTAATTTTACAAAAGAAAATCTAAATAAAATATACAACGAACAACTGTCAGCCTGAGCTTGTCGAAGGCGGGTTAGAGGAAAAAAATACAAAATGGATAAATTAATATCGGATCTGAAAGAACAGATCATTGCCCAATTGAATTTGCAGGATACAAAACCTGAGGATATAGGAGACGATCAGCCATTGTTTGTTGAGGGCCTCGGTTTGGATTCGATCGATGCACTGGAATTGATCGTTCTGTTGCAGCAAAATTATAAGATCAAATTATCCAATGCAGAAGATGGCCCCAAAGTTTTCCATTCGGTAAGAACGATGGCTGAATATATTACTGCTCACCAAGCCCAGAATCCATAAACATGAACGCACCCGTTTTTGTTGCCGGTACAGGTATCATTTCGGCGATAGGTAATAATGTCGCTGAATGTCTTGATGCACTGGAAAATGAGCGGGCGGGAATGGGCCAAATGCATAACCTGGATTCTGTACACCGCCAGAGATTACCGGTTGCCGAAGTGAAACTAAGCAATGATGAACTCACTAAACTTGCAGGCTTTCCCAAAACAAAAAGCCGTACTGCTTTATTAAGTATGATCGCCGCACGGGAAGCGCTGGATGATGCCGGCATTAAAAATATTACAAGCCTGCGCACAGGATTTATCTCTGCCAATTCGGTTGGCGGGATGGATAAGACCGAAA
>JBDSXS010000013.1:0-4025 GCA_039926045.1 Ferruginibacter sp. | reverse complement strand
ATAAAAGAGTTGGTTTTGCCTGCTTTGAGGTTATCAAATTGCTGGAGTAATGCTTTCAATTCTTCTCTGTCCTGACGGTAAGGATATTTACTCATTGGCTGTAGGTTATTGTAAATTAGGAAGTTTTGAAGAAAAAATCAACTTTTAATAACATTATTTAAATATAAACGTTAAAAGAATGTAAAAAGAATTGATGAATGGTATGGAATTACCAGATATTTTTCAATATATTTGTCTTCGTAAAGTGAAACCAATGATGACTAAAGCCAGGATGATACTGATAATTCTTATGTTTAGCGGCATAGGTTTCAGTGCTATGGCAGATAAAGGCATTGGAAAGAAGAATAAAACAAGGTCTAATCTTAACATTACAACAGGAAATTCATTAAGAAATTCTATTTCCCTGAACTTAAAAACAGGCTTAAGATACACCGGTAGCTTGTTGGTTAATCAACAACTTACAGGCAATGTATTACTCACCAATACATTACTTACTTATCAAAAAGGTAATACCGTTTATATCATTCCACATAAGCAAATCATTGCTGTTCCCGATGTTAAACAAGGATATACCGGGATGAAACTAATTATCAAATCTCATTAATATAAAAGCTTAATTTTTAAGCTTTTTTTGTTTCCTGCATTTAATCAATTCCCTTTTTTTAGATCCTGGTTCTGTTCATAAGTCATCACCCTGTAACCTGAAGTTGGGAAATCAAACAGTGAAAGCTGTACCGGGTCATAGCTTATTTTAGACAGTGTATACCTGAATTTCATTTTCCCCGATTCAATTTCATATTCAATTGCAAGGCCAGGTAAATTGCTGAAAGTAGCATCATATTCTTTATTAGCAGGTACCAGGTCAGGTGCATAATAAACCTCAAAGGACTTACCATCCGGCATTTTGGCGATAGCTTTCCTGGTATTGTATCCCGCAATCACTTTATACTCATTTGTAAGTTCGAAGTTAATATTGCTGTACATTTTATTCTTTGTTTTCCAGTTCTCTTTATTAAGTTGGATCATTAAACGTTGCCCGCTGAATTCCTTTAAAATAACAGCATTATCTGTTTTTGAATTAAAGATCGTTATTTCCTTACCCAGTGCACTAACCATATCCGATCGGTTGTTATTACCCTTTAAATAAACCGTGGTTGAGGCTCCTGTGAGTGCATCACCCTTTTGAGGCCCGTTTGAACCCGTTTGAATCACCATGTCATATGTTATAGTAGCTTCAGCAATATTACGTTGTGCCTGAACAGAAATATATCCTGCAAGTAACATAACTAACATGCTAAACCCTCTTACATTTTTCATTGTACCTATTTGTATCTAAAGATAATAAAACCCGTGCCAAGATCAGGTATCCGGTAATAAAAAACCCGCAAACCTATTTATGGTCTGCAGGTTATGATTTCTTTAACAGTAATTACTTATTATTCCCTTTTTTCCTGAGGTCCTGCAGTTTCTTATTGCTTTCCTGCATGGCCATCATACGCTCCTGGAATTTACTTTGTTTTACAGGCTTTTTCCGGTTTATTTCAATTTGGGCCAGTATCTTCTCATGATTAATAATATACTTCTGGATAACTATTTGAAGAATTAGCGTGATGGTATTTGAAACCGTATAGTACCAGGTTAAAGCAGCAGGCAGGTTATTGAAAACGCCCAACAATAATACAGGAAAAATATATGGCATATATTTCATTACAGGATTACTGTTATCCTGCATATTACTCATACTATAAATAGAAATGATTAAACTGGTTAGTGTGGCCGTAATTGTAAATAAACTTACATGATCTCCATAAAATGGAATGGAGAATGGCAATGTGGCGATGGAATCGTATGCTGCCAGATCTTTCGCCCACAAAAAGTTCTGGCCCCTTAATGAAATATTGGATTGAAAGAAATAATATAGTGACATGAATATCGGGATCTGCAACAAGGCCGGCAAACAACCTCCCAATGGACTTACACCCGCCGTTTTCCAAAGCTTCATCTGGTCCATGCTAAACGCCTGCTTATCGTCGCCATGTTTTTCTTTTAACCTGTCAAT
Source organism: Ferruginibacter sp. (assembly GCA_039926045.1). GTDB lineage: Bacteria > Bacteroidota > Bacteroidia > Chitinophagales > Chitinophagaceae > Ferruginibacter. The sequence continues at coordinate 1,966 of JBDSXS010000013.1, read as the reverse complement.
TTCAGGTTTTAGCGCTTTCATCTTGGCGCCACTTAAATAACTTTTATATAAAATGGGAGAAGTTATCAGGCGGATTAAAAGAGTAAGCAATAAAATTACTATACCCATACTGGCGATATGTTTCCTTAAAAAATCAAAGACCGGTAATAAGAAATGGCGGTTAATGTATTTTACAAAAGAAAAAACACCACTGCCATATGGTACAATGTTTTCCATTTTATTATTATACTTACTTAACACATTATAATCACTGGGTCCATAATATAGTTGCAGGGGAACGGTAGCTATGGAGCCCCCGGGTAGCTGAATGTTACAATTTGCCGTAGTTTGCGTAATAATGTGTGATGAATCATCAGGAACTACCCATTTAATAAAGGCACTTGAAAATTTGTTTTTGGCTGATAAGGCTGATATAAAAAACTGTTGTTTTACTGCAAGCCACTCAACTGGTTTTTCAAATTTTTTATCGTCACCTGAACCTAAATGTTCAAAATCATAATCACCGTTTTTTAAATAACAGATCTGGCTCTGTTGCCTTTCATATTTAATATTTTTTTCAATTTGTGGCGTTTCTGTTTGCCATAACAGGCTTATTGTATTTTGAGAAACCCATTTGTCGGCGTTGTTCATGGATATATTGAAATCCACCGAATAGCTGTCCTGCGGCAAAGTATATTGGTGTGTGATCTCTTTTCCAGATGAATCCTTTAATACAAATGAAATACTTTTAGATCTATCGGCATTTACGATTTTGTTGCCGTTTATAAACGGGATATCCGCTGTTTGTTTAGTTTGGTTATCACCGGTATTTATAGCGTAGGATAATTTATCGAATTTGCCATTCTTCAAAATAATTGGGTTACCCTTAAAGTCTTTAAAGTTTTTTAACTCCACGGTTTGAGGTTGCCCGCCTTTATTAGTAAATATAATTTTAATCAGGTTATTTTCCAATGTATCCAAATGTTCCGTAGTATCTGTAATAAAAGTCACAGGTAATTTTTGCTTTGCAGCCAATAGTGAATCTGTCAGTATTAAATCCTTTTTTGCTGCAACCGTATCAACTTTTGGTCTTGTTGCCGCAATTGAATCAGCTATACGCTTTTGCTCACCTTCGTATGCCAGCCTGCTACGGCTGTTAATGACGAACATAGCAATCAGTAATGCCCCGATCAATACAAAACCGATAACCGTATTTTTATCCATTCCCATTTTTTGCTTGTTTTAAGTTGGCAAAGGTAATTAAAGTTTTATGTCAATAGGGTACCAATTAAAAAAAGCCTCTCCGGTGAAGGAAAGGCTATGTATCATATTTTTGAGAATACTATTTTTTTGCAGCAGGTGCAGCATCAGCTTTGGGTGCGGCAGCAGCTTTTGGCGCAGCAGCGTCAGCTTTTGGTGCCGCATTTTCTTCCTGCTTAAGTTGCCTTGTTAGGGTAACCGATGCAATAGGGATACGTGGAGAGTTTAAAACCTCCATATTTTCTAAAACAACGTCTTCAACCCTTATGTTTTCGTTTAGCTCCAGTTTTTCAATATTTACATCAATATGCTCTTTTAAATACTTCGGAAGCAATTTCACCTTCAATGATTTCATTTTGGTGACCAGCTTTCCGCCGGCTTTAACACCCGCTGGAACTCCAATGTAATTAAGTGGCAATGTTGCGATCACTTTTTTGTTTTCAACCAGCTCTAAAAAGTCAACATGCAGTAACAGATCTGTAACTTTATGGAACTGCAGGTCTTTTAAAATACAACGGTAAGCTGTACCATCAATAATAACGTTTGCCAGCATAAAGTCTGGGGTGTAAACGATGTCTTTAAAAGCAGTTGCCGGAGCGGAGAAGTTGATCTCCTGAGAACCACCATAAATTACACCTGGCACCATTTTCTGAGAGCGAAGTTGGCGGGTGGCTTTTTTTCCGCTGTCGGTCCTCAGTTGTCCTTCGATTGTAATTGATTTCATTTT
>JBDSXS010000012.1:0-7003 GCA_039926045.1 Ferruginibacter sp. | reverse complement strand
GCATTAAGATACATTGATATTAAATTTATCCAGCAGTGCATTCAGTTCCTCTATCGAGTAGTATTCAAATAATATACTGCCATTACCTTTTTTGCCGTGTTTCATTCTCACCCGGGTATTAAAGTTGGATGCTAAATTATCTTCAATCTTTTTAAAATTGGAAGGCAGGCTTTGTTTTACACCAACTTTAACAGCCGATGTGTACAGCTTTCTAACCAGTGCTTCTGTCTGCCTAACTGATAAGCCATCTTTTTTTATTTCGTTGAAAATGTACAATTGTTTATCAACCACATCAACATTAATTAAGGCCCGTGCATGGCCCATCGTGATTACACCGGTACGAACAGCCACCTGTATATCGGGTGGCAATTTCAGCAGGCGGATATAATTGGTTACCGTACTTCTTTCCTTGCCCATCCTTTCTGCCACCTGTTCCTGTGTATATTCCAGTTCATCCATCAGGCGCTTATAACTCAAAGAGATCTCAATGGCATTCAGGTCTTTTCTTTGCAGGTTTTCCAATAGCGATAATTCCAGCAATTCGCTATCATTTGCCTGTCTTACATAAACAGGTACGTCTTTTATCCCTGCGATCTTTGCAGCCCTGAAACGGCGTTCACCGGCGATCAGCCTGTATTTGCCATTGGGTAATCTGGTTACGGTAAGCGGCTGGATAATATCGTGCATTTTAATAGAACCTGCCAGTTCATTCAGGTCAGTTTCATCAAAATCATGTCGTGGCTGTTTTGGATTTACTTCTATCTGCTCTAATGCAATACGCATGGATGTTGAAGCCTGTTCAACAACTTCTGGTCTTAAATTTCCGGCTGTGTTCTTCAGGTCAGCATCAATGTTCTGTAATAAACTCCTGATGCCTTTTCCTAAAGCGTCTTTTTTATTCGGCTGCGACATGTGTATTTAGCTTTTAGCTTTTAGCGGTTAGCTTTTAGCAAAGCACTAGGCTAATGGCTAACAGCTAATGGCTAACAGCTTTATTTTATTGTAAAATTCTATCTTCTTCTTTTATCTTGGTCATATTGTTCTTCTGCAATATCTCTTTGGCAAGGTTTAGATAATTGATCGCACCCTTGCTTTCGGCATCATACAATATAACAGGCTTTCCAAAACTTGGCGCTTCACTCAGCCTGGTATTGCGGTGAATGATGCTATTGAAAACAATATCTTCAAAATGACGGCGGACCTCACTTACCACCTGGTTACAAAGACGCAGGCGGCCATCATACATGGTCATTAAGATACCTTCGATCTTCAATTCGGTATTCAACCTGTTTTGAACGATCTTAATAGTATTTAATAATTTGCCCAATCCCTCCAGGGCAAAAAATTCAGTTTGTACGGGCACCACTACGCTGTCGGCGGCAGTTAACGCATTCACGGTTATCAATCCCAGCGACGGAGAGCAATCAATGATGATAAAATCATAATCATTCCTGATGGGTTCTAATATATTCTTGAGCACCATTTCGCGGTTAGGGTAGTTGATCATTTCAATCTCGGCACCCACAAGGTCAATATGCGATGGCAAGACATCCAGGTATGGAATATCCGATTTTAAGATCATGTCTTTGGCTGCCGCATCGTTCACCATGCAGTCGTACAAACTTTGGGTGATATTGTGAAGATCGAAACCAGTACCGGTGGTACTGTTGGCCTGCGGATCTGCATCTACCAGCAATGTTTTAAATTCCAGCACGGCTAAACTTGCAGCCAGGTTAATTGCTGTAGTTGTTTTACCTACTCCGCCTTTTTGATTTGCTACTCCTATTATTTTAGCCATACTGCTGTTAATCGTTATTAGTTAATCGTTAATAGTTAATAACCCTTCGAATCCGGGATTGTTGTTGCACTGGTTCTTCCCGCTCCACGTTTAACGATTAACAATTAACCGTATTACGTCAAAGGTATTGTAATGTACCTCAATTCCCATTTTTATTGCCTGACCGCAGCTAAGATCTATCCGGTAAAATATTTTTCTATCCCAACCGTCTTTATGAAAAACCGGTTGATCTGCTGTCAAATTGCTGTCAGGATGGCAAATTTAACCATTCGGCATAAAATTGGACAACAAAGAAGCATCTTAATTGTAATATTGGAAAAATAAGTTCTGAACAGAAAAAAGCAATAATGATCACCATAATATCGGGGACGAACAGAAAATACAGTAATACCTACAAAATAGCCAAAGAGTACCAGCTTATCTTACAGGAAAAGGGACTTGAAGCCGGGCTGTTATCCCTTGAAGACATGGACGTGTTTCAATATAATGCCGGGTTTGAAAGCATTGAAAACGAGATCCTGATCCCAACTACCCATTTTATAATTATTTCACCTGAATACAATGGCAGTTTCCCGGGGATATTAAAACTGCTTTTCGATAACAGCCGTTCCCACGAGATGTGGTTTCATAAAAAAGCATTGCTTACAGGTGTTGCAACCGGCAGGGCAGGAAATTTAAGAGGCATGGATCACCTGGCGGATGTATTGAATTATTTAAAGATCACCGTGCATCCCAATAAACTTCCCATTTCGGTTGTGAACAGTATTGTTGGCAGCGATGGAAAAATTATTGATGACTATACCTTAAAAGCTATTAACCAACAGTTAGATGAGTATATAAGCTGGAGTACCTTACAACCCCAAACTCATAACTCATAACTCAAAACTTCTTTCATGCGTACACCATTAGGAGCTTTCTTCATCATTGCCATTTCGCTGTTAATGGATACTTATATTTTCCAGGCCATTAAAACGATAAGCCTTTCGGCGTCTCCCAAAACCAGGACCATCATCTATACCGTATACTGGACTTTATCTGCACTGGTCATTATTAGCTTTCTGATCTTCATGTTCACCGATCATAATTTTTTGGGTAAGAAGTTCAGGACCTATTTATTTGCTACAGCTATTGGATTGTTCCTGTCGAAATTTATCATTATCATCTTTTTATTTATTGATGATGTAAGGAGATTGATCCAATGGATCTTTGCAAAATTATTTGCATCTAAAACCACAACCACCGTTGCAGCTGTGGCAGGGGAGGGCATCAGCCGTTCTGTATTTTTAAGCTGGCTAGGTCTGGCTGCAGGAGGCACTTTATTCGGAAGCCTGGTCTATGGTTTCAGCAATAAATATAATTACAATGTAAAAAGAATGCAGCTTTCCTATGCTAATTTGCCGGCTGCATTCAAAGGACTTAAGATCGCCCATATCAGTGATATACACAGCGGCAGTTTTACCAATAAAAAAGCCGTGTTGCATGGTGTTGAAAAGTTACTGAAAGAAAAGCCTGATCTTATTTTATTTACCGGCGACCTGGTGAATGACCGGGCACATGAAATGGATGAGTATATGGATGTGTTTAACCGGTTAAAGGCCCCCATGGGCGTATACAGTACATTTGGTAATCATGATTATGGTGATTATGTAAGCTGGCCCTATAATGGAATTTCTAAAGAACAGAACCTGGAAGACCTTAAAAAAGTACATGCCGACCTGGGTTGGCGACTGTTAATGAATGAACACGTGGTTTTGGAAAAAGGTGGAGAAGAGATCGCATTATTAGGTATTGAGAACTGGAGCAACAAGGCCCGCTTTCCAAAACACGGCAGGATGGACCTGGCACATCCCGGAACAGAAAAATATCCTTTTAAAATACTGATGAGTCATGATCCCAGCCATTGGGACGGACAGGTAAAAACAACTTACCCCGATATTGACCTGATGCTGAGTGGCCATACACACGGGATGCAATTTGGTATTGAGATACCCGGTTTTAAATGGAGCCCGGTGCAATATATGTACAAACAGTGGCATGGCTTATATGAAGATGGCAAACAAAAACTGTATGTTAACCCCGGCTATGGTTTTATTGGTTATCCCGGCAGGGTGGGCGTGATGCCCGAGATAACGATGATAGAACTGGTGTAAAAAACAAATGTTCAATATACAACGCTCAATGTTCAATGCTCAATTGATGAGCATCCCGTTATGGAAACGTATGTCGTTGAATATTGAGCATTGAACATTGATCATTGAATGTTTTATATTTACTCTGTAATCATACTTCCTTCCCTTCTTAATGATCTTTTTAATTTTTAACCTGTCGTTAATAATTGCTCAAAGAAAGCTCCAATATTATTTTTCCTGTCCACAAATTGAATTTCCAGGATCCAATGTCTTTTGTTTCCATGTTTGTCTAAAAGAAATATACTGCTGTGATTGTCCGGGTGAATATCCAATCCCATGTCGGCAGGATCATCTGGTTGTTCGTGCGGAAAACGGCCTACGATATGTCCGCCTATATCTCCGCCAAATTCCCATCCATAGCTTTTCGCAAGTTCAGTAACATAATGAAAACAGGCTGCACCGGTAAGATCGCTCTGCGCCAGCCACCATGTGTTTGCTTCATGCCAGGCATCTTCTACATCTTTTTTTAATTTCAGTTTCAATGGATCGTTGCCCATCACATAGGTTCTTCCCAGGTCTGCTTCCCAACCTTTGAATACAGGACCAAAATCCAGGAATACAATATCATCATTTTGAATGACCAGGTCTGGCGGGTTTCCATTGTATGGATGAAGTGTATTGGCGCCGGCCCTTACAATTTTTTTATGCCAGAAATTTTCAATGCCAAGCTCTTTGGCCAGGGTTACTATTTCAACAGACAATTCACTCTCCAGTTTTCCAGGGACTATTAATCCACGTTGTTCTACGGTATTAAATAATTCTTTTGCCTTTTGTTCGGCAATGACCAGGTTTTGTTTTGCGTTGTCCATAACATTGATTTGATGGAGCACAAAACTAAATGCAGGGGTAGAGTATCACTTGTGAAATCTTGCTGTTTTTATACTAGATCCTGGATCCTTGATGCTGGATCGATCTCAATATTTTAAAAGCTTTTTAAATGGCATACTCCATCCAGTATCTAGTATCCAGCATCAGGCAGCATATCACTAGTGAAATCCTGCTGTTTTTTTCCGGTTGATCCTGAAAGAGGAAGGAGAGAATTTGTATTGTTTTTTAAAGGCTGCAGAAAAATAATCAAGGCTGTTGAAGCCGGATTGAAATGCAATGTCGGCGATGGGCAGGGGAGTATCCAGTAACATTTCGGCATGCTTCAGCCGCATAAGCTGCAGGTAATGATAAACTGCATAGCCGGTAAATATCTTGTATATCCTGCTAAAATGAAACGGGCTAATGCAACAATGTTCTGCCAGTTGCTGTAAAGAGATATTTTTTGCAAGGTTTTCGTTCAGGTATTGCTTGGCTTTTTCAATAGTTACCAGGTGATGTTTTTTTAACCTTGCCGGGAGTTCCTGCGGTAATTCATAATTGGTAAAACGGGAAATCACTTCATCAAGGATCTCCATCACAAGATCATCCATTTCCAGCTTATCCGGGATCCGTTGTTTTGTCGCCTGTAACAATGCATAATGCAATTGTTCTATTTGCGGATTTGTCTTTAGCAGCAGCGATTGTATGTCCTTATTGAAAAAGAACCAATGTGCTTTTAAACGAAGCAATTCCTCAATATCTTCATAAAAGATCTTTTTAAAAATGATGATGGTACATTCATCTGGTATCTCTCCCGGGTGTTTTACAGTATAATCATAACCGGGCTTGCTGATGAGTACGGATCCTGTATAAGTATCCAGCGTAGAACGGAAAGCATTATAATAAAAATTGCCCGACCTGGTTATGCAAAGTGAAAGGTGCTCATTGTATTCTGTCTTCGACTTTGTACATTCATTGCACAAGCATTTGAAATCGCATATTTCGTAATAGTCGGAAGAAAATAATATGTGGACATCAGCCTCCATGGCAATTGTTTTGTAAATATTTCTTCTAAGATAGATAATGTTCAATAATCAATGTTCAACGATCAATTATCAAGGAAAGAACATTGCGTTACAAAAACGGCTGCCCTTGAATATTGGTCATTGAACATTGATAGTTGAGCATTTGCCTCATAAAAAAGCCCCGAAATTTTCGGGGCTTGTAAGTACTTATTTAAAGCTTCTTCTCTCTTTAGGAGCATAAATTCTTTTTCTTCCTTCAGTAGCTCTGTCGCTTCTGCCGCCTTCATCATTCGGCCTTTTAAAACCACCATCAGCTTCATTCATACGAACGGTGCGGTTATTATAGCGCTTGCCGTCAATGGCTTTTATCATGGTAGATGCTGCAGCCTGGTCAATTTCGATCCAGCTATTCATATCTCTCATGTCTATTTTACCCAGCACTTCTTTTTTAAGATCACTCTCATCTAAAATGAACTGTAAAAAACTGGCTTTATAAAAACCATCTTTGGTACCAAGGTTGATAAACAATCTTGTATAACCACTGTCGCGTTTGTTAAAGCTGGTACGTTCTTTACGGCTACCGTTCATATCACTACTACCGCTTCTTTCAACCGGCCTTCTTTCGCCACGGATATCATTCCTGTTCAGGTCATCAGCATGTTCATAGTACTTTAAAAAATGACTGAATTCCAATGCAGCTACTCTTTGTAAAACTTCTTCTTTGCTCACCGCTGCAAACTTCTCCATCAGGTCGGGCATATAGGTTTCATAATCGCCATGGCTCACATCGGCCTGCATTAATTTATCCATAAAATGGAAGAATTGTTTGCGGCAAACATCTTTGCCCGATGGTACATCTACTTTATGAAACTGTGCATTGATCATACGCTCAAGCGATTTGATCTTATAACTTTCCCTGCTGTGACAGATAGTCAAACAGATACCGGTCTTACCAGCACGGCCTGTACGTCCGCTTCTGTGTGTGTACACTTCCATATCATCAGGTAATTCAAAATTGATAACATGGGTAATGCCATCCACATCAATACCACGTGCTGCAACATCCGTTGCGATCAATAACTGTAAATTCTTACTGCGGAAACGGCCCATTACTTTATCACGTTGTTGTTGCGACAGGTCGCCATGCAATGCTTCGATCTCGTAACCCGATTTTGCCAAACGCT
>JBDSXS010000011.1:0-6276 GCA_039926045.1 Ferruginibacter sp. | reverse complement strand
CCGTTGATCAATGCATCAATATAGGCCCCACTTTCGGCAGTAAATGCAATATTGCCTCCGCTGTAAAAAGTTGTAATGAGTTTATTGTGTTTTTTCAACTGGATAAGATCTGCAGATTGTGAGAATGAATCTGTTGACAGGAAAAGAAAAATGGGTAGCAATAATTTCATGCAACAAAATAAAAGCGAAACTATGGAAGACCTAATGTTTACTGTTAATGTTTTATCAATCTGTAAATAATGCCTCCCAATATCACAGCGCCAAAAACCAGGTATAAAGCGCCAGATACCCTGTTAATGATCAGGATCACCCGGTCGCTTAATTTTTTACCGATATAACCCGCACCCAATACCTTTCCAACATCAGCTATCATATTTACACCCAGGCAGGTAGAAAAAATAATGATGCGTTCGTAAAAAGAATAATCGGCAGCCAGGGACGCTGCCATAAAAACCCAGAAAGAAATAACAGCGGGGTTTATGGTATTAATGATAAAGCCAGAGCTCATTATGGCAAAATAGTTTGTCTTCTTCCCGGTAGGTGTATATACATCACCCGCAAGTTTAACTGGTTCCTGCAGGCGGCGGGGCTCAATCTTTTTAATAAACGCAAAATAAATCCCTATGCCAAATAAAAAACAACAACCTGCAATCCCGATGGGGATCTCAAAAACCAACAAGGTTTTTATGACTTCACTGAAACCGTTACTGAGTCCAACCCAGATCAGGTCGCTTATCCAAACCCCAATAATAAAACTAAAGCCGCCGCTGCGCCCATGATTAATACTTTGTTTGATGATGGTAAATATCACCGGGCCAACCGAAAATATCAGCAGTAAACTAATTGCCAGACCTTTTGCAAAAGCTTCTCCCATTTGCTAAATTTAAGAAACGATTTTTAATAAAATAATTTGCATTATCGATTATATCATTTTTATCTTTTTTTATTAGGATTCATTTAACAGTTATCATAACAATCCGATCTGTTATTTATCGTTCAAGAAAAAACTCCTTAAATGAATACAAGGCTACATTTCTTGTACTACGAAGCTCTGCCTGCCGGACAGGCAGGTTTAGCAAAGTAGTATTAATTGCCACAACGCTGCTTTCATTACATCAACTTAAAAATTAAGTCGTTTGAAAGCGAAAACCTCAGCCATTGTATTAATATCTTTCATATTTATTGCTGCCAAAAGCCATGCCCAGTTTTACAAAGACATGAGTGTGGGTTTAAATGCCGGCATTTATATCTACCAGGGCGACCTTACCCCCGAAAGGTTGGGTTCATCAAGAACCATACAGCCTGGTTTTTCTTTTTTTGCAAAAAAACCGATCAATCATTTCCTGGCAGCCCGTATACATATAAGCTTTGCAAGACTAAAAGGTGATGACAGCCGCTATAGCAAACCCGAATACAGGCAGCAACGTAATTTTTATTTTACAACCCCGGTAAAGGAATTTTCAGCCCAACTGGTTTGGAATATACGTGGCAGAAATTATGAAGACCGGGGTATCATGCCTTATATATTTTCCGGTGCAGGCGTATCGTTGCTTCGTATAAAAAAAGATTATAGCCACATGGACCCGTCGGTTTTTGGAGAATCGTCTGATGTAATGAACGGGCTTGCTGTAGATAATGCAAGAGGAACACCGCATACTCTTTTTTCGGTGCCGGTTGGTGTTGGTGCAGAATATCCTTTATCCAACTGGTTCTCTATTAATATTGAAACTTCTTACCGTTTTATTTTTACTGATTACCTGGATGGGTTCAGCCAGTCGGCCAATCCAAAACAGCAGGATCATTATCACAGTACTTCTGCCGGTATTATTTATAAATTTGGGAATAAAGAAAAGGGGATTGGTTGCCCCGTGGTTAGATTTTAGTTTTTATTACACGAATTGTCCAGCCATTGAAAAATTCACAATTCGTGTAATGATTATGATATCTTTTCTCCTTTTAAAAACATTTCCCAGTCCTCCAGCATCTTTCCTTTAAGTACCCTGGGAAATTTATGTTGTCCGCCGATCTTCCCTTTGGATTCCATAAAGCCCATAAAAGTACTTTCGGGCAATACTTTCACCATAACATCTTTTAAGGCGTGGCGGCGTTCCACATCATAGTCATCATTCAGTTCTTTTAATTTGGCGTCGATCCGTTCTTTCAGATCCTCTTCATCTACCTTATCATCAGTGGCTACATACCACTGGTGTGCAAAAAAAGTTCCGTAAGGCACGCCGGCTACGGTAAACTCCGGTATAGAAATGTTCAGGTCGGCACCCACCATTTCAATGGCTTTATTCATATTGTCAACACTCAGGTGTTCGCCAACCAAACTTAAAAAGTGTTTTGTGCGGCCGGTAATGATGATCTCACTTCTCTGCCTATCAACCAGTTTGACGGTATCGCCAATGGCATAGCGCCATGCCCCTGCATTGGTGCTGATGAGAATGGAGTAATCTTTATTTTCTTCTATCTCATGGATCATGTATGCTTCAGGCTCTTCTACCATATTTCCTTCCGAATCAAAATTCTTTTGATCAAACGGAACAAACTCAAAAAAAATATTATTGTTAAGGGCAAGATGCATTCCACAGGCATCCTGCCTGTTTTGAAAAGCCAGAAATCCTTCACTGGCCAGGTAGGTCTCAATATAAGTAATGGGCTTGCCCATCAATTTTTCAAATCCTCTTTTATAAGGTTCCATCGCCACCCCACCATGTACATAAAATGCCAGGTTGGGCCACATTTCATGAATATTTTTCAGTTCATATTTTTCAATGATCTTCTCCATACATAACTGCAGCCAGGCTGGCACGCCAACAATAAAACCGATATCCCAGTTGGGTGCATTGTTCACCACCTCTTCTAATTTTTTTGCCCAGTCTTTTACTTTGGCAATTTTTTTACCGGGTTTGTATAAACCCAGTCCCTGGAACCAGAACGGAATATTTCTTTGCTGAATACCGCTAAGGTCGCCGGCAAAATAGGTTGGGCCTTTTTGTAATTGTGTACTCCCGCCCAGGATCAGCCAACCCTTTCCTACAGAGCTCCTTGGTATTTTTTCATATTTGGTCAGGCTCAGCAACTGGTTAAAACTGGTTACCGTATTGCTTCTGATCAGGTCTTTGGTAATGGGAATAAATTTGCTGGTTGCATCACTGGTACCACTGCTGAGCGCAAAATATTTGATCACTCCCGGCCAGCATACATCCGGGCTACCATCTTTGGCTTTGTACCACCAGGCATCATAAATTTTATTATAGTCAAAGGTGGGAACATTTTCCTGGAACTGTTTACCGGGGTTATTGCTCATTAACACATCATCAAAACGGTAACGTTGGCCAAACTCTGTAAACCTTGCCTTTTTTAAAAGCTTTTTAAGCACTTTGGTCTGTTGGCTTTTGGGGTTACTTATAGGAATATTAAGTGCCCTGGCAATAGATTTTGGAAGCTTAATATCAAATAGGGGCATCTGCAGTTATAAGGTTAAAGAAACAAAGATAAAGGAAAAGAGACCTCTCCCCAACCCCTCTCCTTTAGGAGAGGGAACTGGGAGACAAAAGCGAAGATCCGCTTTCTAAAAAATGATTCACGTTTTACTTATTGATGAAATAAGAAATTTAGATGATTTGGAAGGTAGAATGCCTGGGTATGTTTGCTGCCCCGCTTCCTCTCCTTTGGAGAGGGAGATGGAGGGTGAGGTAATAGGGTGAGGTAACCAATTAATCAGTAAATTTGTCTTCTAAAAAACGAAGTTATATGAAGAAGATCATCATTATGGTTGTGCTTTCGCTCAGCCTGTTCAAAGCCCAGGCCGAAGAAGGTATGTGGCTGCCCATGTTGTTAGGCCAGCAGGTTTACAACGACATGGTAAAAAAGGGATTAAAACTTACCAAAGAACAATTGTATTCCATCAACAAGTCTTCTATAAAGGATGCCATCATTATTTTTGGCGGTGGTTGTACAGGCGAAATAGTAAGCAGCCAGGGTTTGATCTTTACGAACCACCACTGCGGCTACTCAGCCATTTCGGGGGCCAGTACACTTGAACATAATTATTTAAGAGATGGTTTTTATGCTTTTAATAAAGACCAGGAGATAAAGAGTACACTAACGGTACAATTCTTAGACCGTATTGTTGATGTTACACAGCAAGTGGAAGATCAGTTAAAAGGATTGACCTATGCCGACAGGCTCAAAAAGATTGCTGATGTTTATAAAGCCATTACAGATAAAGTTGCAGACAAGGAAAATGAACTGGCGGGAAGGGTCTATTCTATGTTCAAAGGCAACCAGCACATCATGTATGTTTATAAAACATACAGAGATATACGCCTTGTAGGTGCACCTCCTGAGAGCGTAGGTAAGTTTGGCGGCGATACGGATAACTGGGAGTGGCCACGCCACACAGGAGATTTTTCTATTTTCCGTGTGTATACCAGCAAAGACGGAAAACCTGTGCCATACAGCGCAGCCAATGTGCCGTTAAAGCCAAAGTATTTTTTACCTGTAAGTATTAAAGGTTTTAAAGATGGCGATTTTGCCATGATCTACGGCTACCCCGGAGGTACCACCCGTTACGAGACCAGCTATGGTATCAAACTGAAGAACGAAATTGATAATCCTGCCCTGGTTGGATTGCGTGATGTACGTTTGAAATATATGTATGAGCAAATGATAAAAGATCCGGCAGTAAAATTAAAGCTGGCTGATAATTATGCCGGTGTTGCCAACTACTGGAAATTTTTTGATGGCGAAACAAAACAATTGATCAAGTATAAAGTGTATGATCAAAAACAAGCGTACGAAAATAAATTCTCGGCCTGGGCAAAAGGTAAACCGGAGTATGAAAATGTAATGGCTGATTATGCAAAAAATTATGCCGCCTGGACCCCTTACAGCAAGATGCGCCAGTATTTAAATGAAGGGATTTTGGGTTCTCCTTTGGCTGCAACAGCATCAAGGTTGATCTCACTGGAAGATAAACTGATAAAAAGCAATACGCCTAAAGCCGAACTGACAAAAGCCATTGAAGCAGCATCAGCAGCACGTGCCGCATTTAAAGAAAGCGAAGACCTGCCAAGTGATGAAAAGATAGTGGCACAAACGGCAATGATGTTTTACAACGATGTTGACAAGAACCAACGTCCTATTGGTTTTTATGAAGGAATGAAAGCCAGTTGGGGAAGCCTTGAAAGTGATGTTACGTTTAAGAACTGGGCACATGAAGTATTTGCAAAAACCATGTTGCTGGATGATGCCAAATGGAATGCATTTACAGAAAATCCTACCGCAGCAGCCCTGCAGGAAGATCCTGCTTTTGCTTATGCAGCAGCTTTCTTAAAAAATTATACAGGTAAATATGTCACCCTGCGTACAGATTTTCTCAACAAGGACGCCGAGTTGGGCAGGGCATACATGAAAGGGATCATGGAAATGAATCCTGCAGCAGCTAAAATGATGTATCCCGATGCTAACTTTAGTATGCGTGTAAGTTATGGCTCTGTAAAAAGTTACCATCCAAGGGATGCCGTGTTCTATGATTATGTAACCACCAGCAAAGGTGTTTTGGAAAAATACAAAGCAGGGGATTATGAATTTGACCTTCCTGCAAAACAGATCGAACTTTTAAAGAAAAGAGATTTTGGACAATACATTGATAAGCGCACCAATGACTTGGTCGTTGGTTTTATTACTACCAACGATATCACCGGTGGTAATAGCGGAAGCCCGGTAATGGATGGCGGCGGTAACTTGATCGGACTTGCTTTTGATGGCAACTACGAAGCCTTAAGCCACAAGATTGCATTTGACAAAGACCTTAACCGCACCATTAATGTGGATGTGCGTTATGTGCTTTGGTGCATTGATAAATTAGGTGGCGCAAAAAATATAATTGATGAGTTGAAGTTGGTGAGATAAGATATTTGTGGAAATTTATTTGAACCGTCCTACTTAAAGCGGGACGGTTTTTTTATACCTTCACTACATGTCAATACTCAATATCGAATTTAAAGCTTCCACAAATAAGCTTGAGGCCCTGGAAGTTTTACTCTTAAAACACAACCCGGATTTCATTGGCGAAGACCACCAAATAGATACCTATTTTAATGTAAGAGCCGGCCATTTAAAATTAAGAGAAGGCAATCTTGAAAACGCATTGATACATTATGAACGGGAAGATTTTGCAGGAGCTAAATCCAGTCATGTTTTATTATACCAACACCAGCCAGAAAAAACACTGAAGGAAATTCTCATTAAAACCCTGGGCATAAA
>JBDSXS010000010.1:0-14486 GCA_039926045.1 Ferruginibacter sp. | reverse complement strand
TCAATGTTTAAACATCAAATATAATGCCATTTTATTGAAGTACCAAATTGGCTTAACCGGTGAGTCACCCTTTTGGGGTGACTCACCGGTTAAGCCAAAAAATCCCCCGGATTTGACGGGGGTATGGATCAGTTAAGTGTAGCAATTTCTTCACCGGGCAATAATCCCTGTACTTCTTCTTCCCGGTTCTCGTTCCATTCAATGATAAAATTATTCCTGCCTTCGCCGGTGAGTAAACTCATGTACCTCAGCTGAACCAGTTCGAGTAAAGAAAGGAAAAGAAAAATAGCATGAATACGGTTCTCACATATTTCAAATACTTTTTCAAATGAAACCGTTTTATCAGATCTGCATATATTCAGCATATATTCACGGCTTTCCTCCATGGTATAGTTATACCGCACAACCGTATGAACAGGTTTAAAATTACGCTCCTGTAATTTTAAAATGACCTTTTCAAAGGCTTTCATCAATTTGAACAGGGTTACTGTTTGTATCTCTGTCCCTTCACCTGCTTCTTCTCCAATTTGAGAGATCTCTTTCTGCAGATTACCACGTTTCACCAGTAACAGCCTCAATGCTTCCATTTCAGCCATTTTAGCAGATGCTTCCTTAAACCTTTTGTATTCCAGTATTTTATTAATAAGCTCCTGTCTTGGATCAATTTCATTACCATCAGCATCGATCTCCTTACGGGGTAAAAGCATTTTTGCTTTAATGCGCATCAAGGTACTGATGAACAAAATAAATTCACTGCTTAATTCGATATTGAGTTTTTCGGTGCTATGAATAAAGTCCAGGAAATCGTTGGTGATCTTTGTGATGGGGATATTGTAAATATCTAACTCATCTCTTTCAATAAAAAATAAAAGCAGGTCAAAGGGTCCTTCAAACTGGTCTAACTTGATCTGGTACGAAGCTGTATTCACCTATTTAAATATTATGTTGTAAAAAATGCGCTTATTAGAGCACGCAAATGTATTGATAAGTTGAGAGAGTTTTGTGACAATCACCCCCAACTGTTCAGAATGTGGAAAAACCGGGGAATAAATAAGTTCAGCTAGAGCTTTAGGGTAAGGCCAATGCCCAATATCTCCTTAAGCTGTGTTTTCTTTAAAACATCATCATCATAAACCATATCAATACTCACATTGGTGGCGAACCAGTTATTAAATTTCATGGTAACCAGGTTAGTAAAGAAAAGGTCAACATTTTCGGGGGTTCTTTTATAATTGCTAAAAAGATCAAGCCTGCCTGTATAATGTACCCAGTTTGTAAATTTTTTGCTGTATTTGGCAGTTGCAAAAGCTCCCAGTTCAGTATATGAGCGCTGGTTGGCTGTTACCCCAAATTTATCGGTAGTGTAAAAATCATCATCAGTTTTTATGATAAATCTTGTTGTGACCGGTGATACAAAAAGCGAAAAACTCTTGTCTGGCCTGAAATCAACACCACCCGACAGCAGGATCTTACCGGGCGTAAGCAGGTTGGAAATTTTAGTATTAACAGTATCGGTATAACTATACCCGGTTAAAGCCTGGGTATTAAAATTTACCAACATGGCAGTATACCATTGTTTGGAAACCTGGTATCCGTATTTGCTGGTCAAATCTATGCGGTCATCTGTTTTTCTGAATTGCCCAAAGCTGCTTGCATTTTGAAAACCTAAAGCGATATCAAAATAGTTGTTCCAGTTGAGCTTACCTTTGCGGTGGTTTATGCTATAGTTCAAAAGAGCAGTAACACCCAGTGTGTTTTGTTCGCCACCGCCTGCCCAGTTCCTTAATGCGCCCTGGTTAACATTAAGCATGAATGTACCGGCTTTTTGCCAGCCAACCTTTTCCATGGGTTTTAGTTCTTTGAATGCAGTTTTTTGAAATTCTTTAACTGTAAGATCCTGGGCAAACGATTGTATTACAGTTGTAGAGAAAAGAAGGGTAATCAGTGGTTTTATCATCAAACAAAAATAATTAAATACCACCGGTAGAATGTTAAAGGAATTAAAAAATAAAAATTCTGCAGTAATAAATTGCAGGTTGACTATGTTAAGCTTAACCATTTATTTTTTAGTGAAATTGTAGGCAAAGCCAATGCCCATCAGCTGCAACCATTGCGGGGCAGGCCCTTTTGCAGGGTTTACATTTTTTGTATCATCATCATAGATCATATCGAGGTTAAAAGAAAAATTAATATACTTTGTAAGCTTGGCCGTTAATGCATTGGTCCAGTATATATCTATGTTCTGCGGCTTTTGTTTGTAGTTTGAGAACAGGTCAAGTTTTGTTTTGTACACAAAGTTGGCGCCGAGTTTTGCCGTGTAATTAGCCGATACAAATGCGCCCAATTCATTTTTTGTATTTCTTCCGGGAAGCAAACCAAAAAGCGGGGCAATGGAATCATCTGCAACAATTACCCAACGCTCGGTCAATGGAGAGATGAACAGGGAGAAATGATCATTGGGCTTATAATCCAAACCCAATGAGAGCAGTACAAAGGCCGGAGCAAATGTTTTTGAAATTACCGTAGCCGTATCTGCACCCGTTGCTGTTTTGGAATATGCCAATCCCTTTGCAAACTGGGTTCGCAGGTTAAAGAGCGCTGCAACATTCCATTTTGGAGCAATGGCATATCCATATTTAGAGAGCAGGTCGATCCTGTCGCTGGCTTTTCGTGAACCTAAACTGGTTGTTTTCACAATGCCATAAGCCAGATCGAGGTTATTATCCCAGGAACTTTTATTCTTTTTATAGAATGCAAAAACATTCAAATAGGCATTCAAAGAAAAAGAAAATTTATCACCACCGGCCGACCAGTTGCTCAATGTGCCCTGGTTAACATTCAGGTTAAAAAAACCGCCCAGCTTCCAGGTTTTAACTGCTGTATCCTTAGGGTCTTTATTGATAGATTTGGCAGATTCATTTTTCAGACCCTTAATAGTGGGATCCTGTGCGCTTAATATTATGCTGCTAAAAATGAAGACGATCAATGGTAAGAACTTTTTCATAGTATTAGTTTCATTAAAAAATGCAGTCAAACAGACTGCATTTTGGTTAAAAAGGTTGTATAGAAATAATTATTTTTTCAGCGAATCTCTTATTTCCATTAATAATGCATCTGTTGATGAAGGGCCGGCCGGGGTTTCATCCTGCTTCTTCTTCATTTTGTTTATGCCTTTAATGACCAGGAACATAACAAAAGCAACAATAATAAAGTTGATAATAGCGGTTAAAAAATCACCCCATTTAATAGCTACTGCTTCAGTGATGACTTTGCCGGAAGCATCTACAACGGCCTCCTTGAGTACATACATATTTTTGCCAAGATCACGTCCGCCTATCATGCCGATTATTGGAGAAACAATTCCATCTGTAAATGATGATACCACTTTTCCAAATGCACCGCCCATTACAAATGCAACGGCAATGTCAACCAGGCTGCCTTTCATGGCAAACTCCTTAAATTCTTTGATAAATCCCATGTGTTTGGTTTTAGGTGTTAAGATGCTCTCATTGCCGGGAAGGATATAATAAAAGTAACAGAATATAAGGAGATTCTTTTAATTAATATAAAAGCAGCAACTTTGCGCCAACTTTATAAATTTTGAACAAAGGATTTATTAACTGGCTCATCTTTATCGTGCTGTCTGTAATTTGGGGCAGCAGTTTTATCATGATGAAAGAAGGATTGCTGCATTTATCAGCATTCCAGGTTGCATCGCTGCGTATTGTTTTTTCCGGTATCGTTTTACTGCCTTCTGCGATCAAACATTTTAAAAGTATTCCTTTAAATAAATTACTCATCATTTTTATTTCGGGTGTCCTGGGTAGTCTTTTACCGGCGTATTTATTTTGTGTTGCTGAACTGGGTATAGATGGAGCCCTTGCCGGAACGCTCAATTCATTGACCCCCATCTTTGTTATTATCACCGGGGTATTGTTCTTTAAAAGCAAAACAGCAGACAATAAGATATTGGGTATTATAGTTGCCTTTACCGGTAGTTTGTTATTATTATTCAGCAAAGGCCATATGCCAGAAAGCCAGAACATGCTCTATGTTTCATTTGTTGTACTGGCAACCATCAGTTATGGATTTAACGTAAATATGGTATATAAATATTTACGTGATATCGGTTCATTGCAGATCGCTGCAGTAGCACTTACGCTGAATGCCATTCCGGCTTTGATCGTCCTGATCCTAACAGGTTATTTCAGTTTACCATTAACCGATCCGGGAATATTGTACTCAACAGGACAGGCTGCTTTATTGGGGATCATGGGAACGGCAATAGCTTCCGTTATATTTTATCAACTGGTAAAAAGTGCAGGAACTGTCTTTGCTTCCATGGTCACTTATGGCATTCCCATAATCGCAAATTTTTGGGGAATGATCTACGGCGAAGAAGTTGGCTGGAAACAATTCGCCTGCCTGTTATTGATCCTGGCTGGTGTTTATCTTGCCAATCGAAAAACCTCAGCATAAATAAATTTAATCAGCTTCGGTAAAATCAATATTTTTTTCTCTTAGAAAATCTTTTATCCTGTCAACATGTACACAAATACCCACGTGTAAAAAAGGGTTGTTCGAAATTTTATTTTTCTTACCATTACTGATGATCTCAAAATCTTTCATATCAAAACCCAGGTGCAAATGATTGGTGGCAAACTGCATTCCGTAAATTTTTCCTTCCGTATCAAAAAGCGGCCCACCGCTTTGTCCACGTAAACCCGGCGTACTCATTTCAATACCCGTAATGCCACTGTCAGGTTGTGTTGCCACAAAGCGGGTAACAATACCATCAATGGGAAAAGAAGGAGAATTTGGATTGCCGGTGGTGGTCCATTCAATATCATCCGTGTCCGGATTATGTTTAAAATTATTGAATTCCGGAAATGGGAAACCAATACGCCCCAGGCTCTTTCCCTGTTTTATCTTACTGCTGTCTTTAAGAAAAGTGGCGTGGCCATTGTAAAATGTTTTATTAAAACCTTTGAATTCTAAAATGGCCAGGTCAAGTGTAGGATGTGCATGACAGGTGATCTCACTGATAGTGTCAAAAGAATTTAAAAAATTATTTTTAAGCTGTACCGTTGTTTCGGGCAGGTATTTATATTTCAATTGCAGGCCCTGTATATTCCTTTTATATTTTCCATCATTGGGAATAGCATCTCTTTCCGATTTGTATTTTGCATATTGCTGGTTAATATTATCAGCAGCCGGTATCAGGTCCATTACATGTTTGCAGGTAATGGCAACGCCGCTGTCGTTCACAAAAAAGAAAGTAGAGCTGCCGGGCAAAACCAAACCTCCGTAAGTTCTGGAAATGGTATGCAGTGGTCGCGTAAATTGTAAAACTTTTTCTATAGCCTGTTGAAACATGATAAAGCAGTTGTAATGATGAATAAAGTTAAGGACAAAAGGGGTGCCGCGAATTAATATAAGCAGTAGTAGCGCATCAGTTTGAAAAACTGTCAGGTTGAGCCTGTCGAAACCGGCCTTTTTGTTCCAACCGCATTTGCCGGGCTGTTTTTGTGCTGCCATCATGGCTCCACCCCGGGGGCATAAAAATGTATTTAAGTTTATTGCTAAAGGAGGTTTTCTTTTTTACATCATTGATCATGTTTCGCCATTCATGAAAAATGATCTTTAAAGGATTGGCTGCATTTACAACAGGTTTTGTAAGTCCGTATTTAACAGGAACTTCTTTTACTTCGGCCTGGAAACTGCCAAACAGCTTATCCCAGATGATGAGGCACATGCCCATATTCTTATCTAAATAAATAATATTGCTTGCATGGTGTACCCGGTGATGGCTTGGACTTACAAAAAACGCTTCAAACCAACGCGGCATTTTATTGATGAACCGGGTATGTACCAGGATACCATAGGTTTGTGTTGCCGAATACATAAATACAATATCCAGCGGCATAAAACCCAGCAGGGCAATCGGCGCTAAATAAATGAACCGGTAAACGGGTTGAAAAACTGATGACCGAAAACCGGTTGTCAGATTAAACTCTTCGGAAGAATGATGTGTAACATGTACAGCCCAGAATAAACGGCAATAATGATCAATGCGGTGTTCAAAATAGAAAGCGATATCAACCAGGATAAATAATGCAAACCAGTAGAGGTAGGTATTTTCAAAACTAAAAAAATGATGGTCGTAACTCCAGGCCAATACACTTATATAAAATATCCACCGTAAAAAACCATCCAGGCTGGCATTTAGTAAAGTAAAATAAACATTTTGAAATGTATCTCTTACTGAATAGTATGCTTTTTGTTTCCAGTTGCTGAATATGATCTCAGCCCCGATCAAAATGGCATAAAAGGGGATAGAGAATAACAGGAACCACGATTCTTTTGCAGAGTTCATTATTAATGATTAATGAATGCTGTTTGTAAAAGATCATTTTAAGCTGCGAAAATTAAACAGCCATGATCTCTTTTTCCTTTGCCTCTAAATGCTTTTCAATAAGTGAAATATATTTATCAGTAAGGTCCTGGGCCTCTTTTTCGGCGTCTTTACTAATATCTTCACTTAAGCCTTCCTTCTGTAGTTTTTTAATGGCTTCAATTCCATCCCTGCGAATATTTCTAACAGCAACTTTTGCATGTTCCCCTTCACCATTACATCGTTTAACCATTTCTTTTCTTCTTTCTTCGGTTAACGGAGGCAAAAATAAACGGATAATATTACCATCATTCTGCGGGTTGATCCCAATATTTGCCATGGTAATGGCCCTTTCAATGGCCTGTAACATATTCTTTTCCCAGGGCTGAACTGAGATGGTGCGGGCATCTAACACTGAAATATTGGCGATCTGGTTAATGGCTGTGGGGGTTCCATAGTAATCAGCCATGATGCCATCCAGCATGCTTGGATTTGCTTTACCGGCACGTATCTTAACCAATTCTGTTTCCAGGTGGTCTAAAGCTTTTGACATGGCTACCTGTGTATCACTGATGATCTTATTTATTTCTTCTGACATATCTTTTTTAATTAATTGGCTGCAAAGCTATAAAAAACAACTGTTATATTCGGTTTAGCATCAAACGAATATAGTTAAAACAGTTAAATTTTTTTAACTTATGTTGACTAAAAAAGGAGTTGTAAAATAAAATTAGTCGGCTTCTACAGCTTCACCGGCAAGTTTAAGGATCTTATGGGATTTGATAATGTCGGCATTTTCAGCACTCTTATTAATGATGATCTTGTTTTTAGGCCGGCTGTAATAAATGATGCCGATAAAAATAAATGCTGATAATAATAAGATACCCAAAACAGTGGTTGTACCTAAATTACGCAGGAAGAATGCCATGCTGATGAAGGTCATGTTAACCAAAACACAGGTAATGGTAACCATGCGGTGACTTAAACCCAGGTCAAGTAAAAAATGATGCACGTGTGTTCTGTCCGGGCTGAAAGGTGAACGCCTGTCCAGGATCCGTAATCCAAAAACACGAAGTGTATCAAAGAGGGGAATCATTAAAATTGAAAATCCGATCGCAGGTGCCGCTTCGATGGGGAAATTTGAAACCGGGTTTCCGGCAACATTAATGAATTTAATAACCAGGATGGAGTTTACCAAGCCTAATAAAAGCGAACCGGTATCGCCCATAAATATTTTTGCAGGCGAAAAATTATAGATCAAAAATCCGATGGTGCTCCCGGCCAGTGCAAAAGCCATAACAGCGTAAGTTAATTGTCCTGCATAAAAAAAGTAAACACCAAAGACAAGGGTAGTTAATAAACCCAGGCTTCCGGCCAAACCATCAACACCGTCAATAAGGTTAAAAGAATTGGTGATGACGATAATAGTAAAGATGGAAATGACTATGCTTGCAATATGGGGGATTTCATAAATGCCCAAAAAGCCATGCATATTATTTAACTGAACCCCGCCAAATTTGATAATGATTCCGGCAGCAATTAACTGGCCGATAAATTTTTTACTGGCGGATAGGACCAGGATATCATCTTTGATGCCCAGGAAAAAAATTACGGTGGTAGCTGCAGCAAAATATTGAAGTTCGGAAGTAATGCCAGAGGGAACGCCCATTAAGGTTGCTATGATAAATCCGGCAAATATGCCAAGCCCGCCCAACGTTGGAATAACATTCTTATGAACCTTTCTTTCATCGGGTTCGTCAAACAATTTTTTGTCCTTTGCCACCTGTATTATTACCGGTATGGCAAAAAAAGTGATCAAAAACGCCAAGGCCGCACTAAGTAAGATATTATCCATGCTGGTAATTTGTTCAATCAACTATTATAAAGCAAAAGTATTAAATATGTTTCGAGGATAAAAACATAAAATCAAAATTAATAGATTCATTTTTTAGCAAAATAGATGCCTGAATCGGCCTTATTTTGTAAAAAATCTGTCTTTTTTAATTCTGCAGTGAAATAACGCTTAAATTATGAACTTATTATTAACTTTTATGATTTCGAACCTTATTTTACTTTGATTGTGAGATGTTTTTAAAGTAGGTTTGCATCTTTTAAATGAATTAACCGCTATTAAGCAATTGA
Source organism: Ferruginibacter sp. (assembly GCA_039926045.1). Taxonomy (GTDB): domain Bacteria; phylum Bacteroidota; class Bacteroidia; order Chitinophagales; family Chitinophagaceae; genus Ferruginibacter. The sequence goes on along the minus strand of JBDSXS010000010.1, from coordinate 5,950 downwards.
GCTTAAGCATAAAAAAAGCCAATATGAGTAATTTAAAGGAAATAGCTACACAGATAAGGAGGGATATAGTTCGGATGGTGCATGCTGTACAAAGCGGGCACCCCGGCGGCTCATTAGGTTGTACAGAATATTTTACAGCCCTTTATTTTGATGTGATGAAGCATGATCCGAAATTCAATATGGATGGCGTAGGTGAGGATCTTTTCTTTTTAAGTAACGGGCATATTTCCCCTGTTTTTTATAGTGCTTTAGCCCGTAGTGGTTATTTCCCCATTGATGAATTGAAAACTTTCAGAAAAATAGACAGCCGTTTACAGGGTCATCCAACAACGCATGAACATTTGCCGGGCATACGGGTTGCCAGTGGGTCGTTAGGACAGGGAATGAGTGTGGCAATTGGTGCAGCCCTGGCAAAAAAACTTAATAACGATACCAATATTGTTTATTCCCTGCATGGCGATGGTGAACTGGATGAGGGGCAAAACTGGGAGGCGATCATGTTTGCTGCACATAAAAAAGTTGATAATCTTATTTCTACTATTGACTGGAATGGCCAGCAAATAGATGGTCCAACAAAATCAGTCATGACGCTGGATAGTTTAAAAGCAAAGTTTGAAGCCTTTAACTGGCAGGTGCTTGAAATGGAAGGTAATGATATGGATGCCGTAGTTGCAGGTTTAAACCATGCTAAAACCTTTATTGGAAATGGTAAGCCTATTGTTATACTGATGAAAACCGTAATGGGCAAAGGAGTTGATTTTATGGAAGGAAGCCACGAATGGCATGGTATTGCCCCCAATGATGAACAACTGCAAAAGGCATTGACCCAATTGCCTGAAACATTAGGGGATTATTAAGAAAGATGCTGGATACTGGATTCTAGATACTTGATACTAGATCCTTGATGCACTCAAAACTTTGGAGAGATTTTCAATAATTGATTTCTTTCCAGCATCCAGTGACCAGTATCCCTTTCTTACCTCAACTCAAACTCCTGCCGGCTGGCCTTTCGGGCGGGAAACCAGGCAGCAAAAAATGCAATGGCCGTTGCTGTTACCGCCACCAGTAAAAAATCTGTTGCTATGAGTTTGACCGGGAAATAATCTAACAGGAATGAACCGCCGGCTAACTTTATGATCTCAAATTTAAGCTGAAGCACGCAAAGGATAGTAGCCATTAGTATACCGGCTGCGGTGCCAATGCCTCCCAATAATAATCCTTCACTTAAAAATATCTTCAGGATGCTTTTCTCCCCGGCACCCATACTTTGCAAAACGTTGATGTCTTTCCTTTTTTCCAGTACCAGCATGGTTAAGGCACTAACCATATTAAATGCGGCAATGACGAGGATGAGGGTGAGCACACCGTAAATGGCCCATTTTTCCAGTTTCATGGTATTGTACAAACTGGTGTTTTGCTCATATTTCGTCTGTACTTTATAATTCCTGCCAAGCAATGTTGCAATTTTATTACGTTCTTGCACCGGATCCGTTTTTTCTTTCAGTTTTATTTCCACGGCACTGTACTCATCAGCAGTAAAGCCCATCTGTTGTTTTACAAAGCCAATATTAGTGATGGCATATTTATCATCAAACTCCTGCTGAATGGTAAATGAACCCGATGGCTTGATAAAGCCTTCACTTAAAGACTGCATTGGGTCGTTGTTGGCACTGTTCTTTTTAGGTAAGATAACTGTCAACTCATCCGAAGGCAATGCCGGGTTAAAATTTAAAGCTGTTGCATTTTGAATGCCCGAGCCGGTTACCAGGTAAGGCTCTTCGATGGTTCCTGTAAAATACCTGCCACGGTTTGTTTTGCTTTTAACGCCACTTACTTTTTCATAATTATCATCAACACCTTTCAGGTAAATAACTGTTTGGGCATCGTAATTTTTAAGCAGGGCCTTCTCCTCGGCGATCAGTGAAAAATTCTCAACGGCCGATTGTTTTTTAAGTGAAGCAATTTGTTCTGCGGTAAGCATAAAAGTTTTTCCTGTTGCAGGTACAACTTTAATATCGGCATAAAAAGAAGAGTATAGAGATTTGACCAGGTCTTCAAAACCATTGAAAACACTTAATACCAAAACCTGGCAGCAGGTGGCAAAAGCTATAACACCTACGGTAACCCATGCAATGATGTTGATGGCATTGGCGCTTTTTTTTGCTTTAAAATATCTCCAGGCAAAGGTTAGGTACATAGTTCGGAGTTCTTAGTTCGGAGTACATAGTTCGGAGTACTTAATTTTAGTGAGGGGCTTTAAGAACAAAGAAACCTGCAAACTAAAAACTAAGAACCAGGAGCTAAGCTTCACTATCATCTTTTTTGATTTCTTTAAATATCTGCTCCATCTTATCAACATAATCCAATGTGTCATCAATATAAAAAGTGAGTTTGGGCATACTGCGCAACTGGTGACGCACCCTTGCGGTCAATTCTTTTTTTATCTCCCAACTGCGTTCTTCTATCTTCTTAAGCGCATCAAAACTATCTTTTACTTTAAAAAAACTTAAATAGATCCTTGCTTCATACAGGTCGGGTGTAATTTTTACCGATGATATGGAGACCATGCCACCATCCATCATGGAGATGCCCAACCGCTGAAAAATATCGCTTAGTTCTTTATTCAATAAACCCGCCACCATTTTCTGTCTTTTACCTTCTACCATATTCATTCAGTTTAAACGTCTGTTATTATAAACCAACGACAGGATGTAAACCTGTTGCCGGGGCTGGATGTAAAATTAGCTACTTTACCGTTTCCATTCCGAATTTATTACAAATGAAAGACAGCGGGTTCATAAAGTTGATCAATAAAAAAGGAGAATGAAAAGTCATTCTCCCTACTAATTATTTATATACTAATTACTACTTGGCGGCTCCCATTTTTGCTTCCATGCTCAATGTAGCATGAGGTACTGCACGTAAACGGGCTTTGTCAATTAACTGGCCTGTAACACGACAAATGCCATAGGTTTTATTTTCAATACGCATCACTGCTTTCTCCAGGTGATCAATAAAAGTGATCTGGCGGCTGGCCATCTGGCTCAACTGCTCTCTTTCCATGCTCATACTTCCATCTTCCATGGTCATGTAACGTGCATCATCATTGTCGCCACCCATCTCATCCTTACGGGTAATTAATCCCTGCAGGTAGCTCAACTCTTTCTTGGCAGATTCCAGTTTGCGTTGGATGATCTCCCTGAATTCGGCCAGGTCAGTATCGCTATAACGAACAATGGGAGCACCCAGGTCATGTACTGGTTGATCAAGTACTGATTTGGTGAACTCAGGCTGATATTTACGTGAGGTCTTGGTATTTATTTTTGGTAAAACAACAGGTTTTGCAGGCGCAATCTTAATATCTTTTGCTTTTAGAGGCGCTTTTTCTTTTACTATAACTGCAACTTTTGCAGGCGCTTTTTTAACTACAACCGGTTTTGCCACTGGTTTTTTTACTTCGATCTTCTTTTTCATAGGTTTAATTACCGTTTTTTTAGCAGCAGGTTTTGCCGCTTTTTTTACCACAATTGCCTTTTTTGGGGCCTTTTTTATAATTTTTACAGGTTTTTTGGCTGCAGCCTTTGGAGCCGGTTTTTTAACAACGGTCTTCTTAGCAACCACTTTTTTAGGAGCAGACTTTTTTCCAGGGGCAGATTTTTTAGCCGGAGCTGATTTTTTTACAGGTTTAACTGTTTTTTTAGCAGCGGGTTTTGCCGCTTTCTTTTTTGTAGCCATACTATTATCCTTTTTTAAGTACGTTCACCTTTAATATGACATCATTCACTTCAATTTCAGTTCCATCGTTTATAGAGGGTAAAAAAACAAGCGAATCAGCCAGAATTTCGGCGCAAATATAATCTTTATATTGAATTATTGACGGTTGTAGTACAGCATTTTCACTTACTGTTACATCTATACGGTCAGACAGGTTAAAACCGCTGTCTTTCCGGATGTTTTGAACCCGGTTCACAAACTCCCTTGCATCGCCTTCTTTTTTCAAATTATCAGTAATTACTATATCTAATGCTACTGTCAGCTGCCCTTTTACAGCAACTTCATAACCGGGGATCTCATCAGTAGATATTTCCAGGTCCTCTGCATTGATATATATCGGCTCTTCACCGGAATTTTTATGATCGGGGTTTAACAGATATTCATTCTCCAATATTTTATCAATTATCGTATTATCAAATGCTGCGATCTGTTCTGCAGCCCATTTCATTTTGCCCCCCAGCTTTTTACCCAGGGTTTTAAAATTGGCTTTGGCTTTTTTCTTGATAAAGTCGTTTTCTGCTCCCAATACCTCCAGTTCTTTAATATTGGTTTCAGCTTTAATAATATCTTCTACTTTTCTTATCCGTTCTGCCATAGTGTTGTCCAAAGCCGGTACAAACACCTTTTGTAGCGGCTGCCTTACTTTGAGGCCTACTTTTTTGTTTTTACGCAGGGACAGGATCAGGGAAGAGATATCCTGTGCCAGCTGCATCCTTTTCTCCAGGTCGATATCAATTACAGTTTCATCAGCTTTAGGGAAATCGGTATGATGTACCGATTCGTTGTTAAACCGGTTTGAAACCGAATTCAGGTTATTGAACAACCAATCTGCAAAGAATGGGGCAATAGGCGCCATCAGTTTACAAAGGGTTTCTAAACACTCGTACAGTGTTTGATAAGCACAGATCTTATCATGTTCATATTCTCCTTTCCAGAACCGGCGACGGCAAAGTCTTACATACCAGTTACTCAAATGGGCATCTACAAAATCCTCAATGGCACGGCCTGCCTGCGTTGGCTCGTAAGCATCAAAATTTTCCTGTACATCTTTTATCAGCGAGTTAAGAGAAGATAAGATCCACTGATCAATTTCGGGCCTTTCTTTAACAGGGATATATTTTTCTTTAAAGGCAAATCCATCCACGTTTGCATACAAGGCAAAGAACTGGTACGTATTGTACAAAGTGCCAAAGAATTTGCGTTGCACTTCTTTAATGCCTTCCAGGTCAAATTTTAAATTGTCCCAGGGAGATGCATTGGTGATGAGGTACCAGCGTGTGGCATCGGCACCAAAATTATCAATGGTAGAAAATGGATCAACCACGTTGCCCAGGCGCTTGCTCATTTTGTTGCCGGCCTTATCTAAAACCAATCCATTGCTTACAACAGTTTTATAAGCCACACTGTCGAACAATAAGACGCCTAAAGCGTGTAAAGTATAAAACCAACCCCTTGTCTGGTCAACTCCTTCTGCAATAAAATCTGCGGGGAAGGCCCCATCCCAACCTTTCCCGAAGGGGAAGGGGTTACCGGCGTTTACTTTCGCCATATCAAGGCCCCATTGCGCATAAGGCATGGCACCACTATCAAACCAAACATCGATGAGGTCGGCCACACGTTGCATGGGTTTACCCGATGGGCTCACCAAAGTGATCTCATCAACATAAGGTTTATGCAGATCTAAAATACCTTCGTGCAGGTAATGCTTATTGGTTTCGCCACCTAAAACTTCGGCCGCTTTTTTTATTTCGTTGTTCAACTCTTCAATGGAACCGATACATTTTTCTTCTTCACCGTCCTCTGTTTTCCAGATGGGTAATGGCGTGCCCCAAAATCGGCTGCGGCTGAGGTTCCAGTCAACCATATTCTCCAGCCAGTTACCAAAACGGCCGGTGCCTGTGCTTGCAGGTTTCCAGTTGATGGTCTTGTTAAGTTCCACCATCCTGTCTTTTACAGCCGTGGTCTTTATGAACCAGGCATCCAGCGGATAGTAAATGATCGGTTTATCGGTACGCCAGCAATGCGGATAATTGTGTTCGTATTTTTCTATTTTAAATGCCCTGTTCTCTAATTTTAATTTTACAGCGATGTCAACATTCACATCCACATAACCAGGCTCATCTTTATAATTTTTTACATAGCGGTTGCTGAATTCGCCAACACCTTCTACAAATTT
>JBDSXS010000009.1:0-4483 GCA_039926045.1 Ferruginibacter sp. | reverse complement strand
CAAAGTAGCACCCTGGGTTGATGAGATGATTAAAAATGGATTTGAGAATTTTTATAAAATTGAGGACGGAAAAAAACTATGCTATTCCCCTTCAGCAGGGACTTACCAAATCCCCCCTTCGGGGGGTGGGGGGGCCGCATTTATTGTGATGAAGAATTTTGAAAATGAAACCGTTTGGAAAAATTCAGCCTGCCGAACTTATCATTTAGGCAATGATGTATTGGGACTGGAATGGTACACTAAAATGGGTAGTATTGGTGGCGAAGTATTGGAAGGCATTCAACGTTCCATCGCTTTGGCTGAAGATAAATACAAAGGCCTGGTGATCGCCAATGAAGGATCGAACTTTAGTGCCGGTGCCAATGTAGCCATGATATTTATGATGGCCATTGAACAGGATTATGATGAGATAGATATGGCCATACGGCAGTTTCAAAACACGATGATGAGGGTGCGTTATTCAGGCATACCGGTTGTTGTGGCGCCACACGGACTTGCTTTGGGCGGCGCCTGCGAAATGAGTTTACATGCCGATAAAGTGATTGCTGCCGCAGAAACATATACCGGTTTGGTAGAAGTAGGCATTGGTGTAATACCCGGTGGTGGTGGTACAAAAGAATTTGTTTTACGTGCTGCCGATGAAGTACACAGCGGCGAACCGGATACCATTCCATTGCAGAACCGTTTCTTAACGATCGCTACCGCAAAAGTGGCAACATCGGCACACGAAGCTTACGATATTGGTATATACAGGAAAGGGAGAGACCTGGTAAGTATGAACCTGGGACGCAGGATAGCCGAAGCCAAACAGGCCGTAATTGAATTGTATGATGATGGTTATGTAATGCCGGTGCAACGTACTGATATCAATGTGTTGGGCCGCTCCATGCTGGGTGCCATGCACGCCGGTATCAATGGTATGTGGCGTGGTAAATATGCAACTGATCATGATGTGACCGTTGCTAAAAAACTTGCTTATGTTATGTGTGGCGGCGATCTGAGTGCACCAACATTGGTAAGCGAACAATATTTACTTGACCTGGAAAGAGAAGCATTTTTAAGTCTGACCGGTGAAAAGAAAACGCTTGAAAGAATTCAATCTATATTAAAAACGGGAAAGCCGCTAAGGAATTAATATGGTCTGACGTCCCTGTCTGACCAGGTGAGAAGACCGGTTCAAAGCAAAAAATAAAATACTTCAAAAATGGGAGAAGCCGAGCTCCGGCCAAATAATGATCTGCTCATCATACATGCCATAATTAATATTTACGGCGATGCAGCCGATGATGACCTGGGCTTTCGCATTGCAAAGAACATTGAAGACTTCTGGAATAATGCTGAAGGCAAAGTTGCAATAAGTGATGGGTTGTTCTCTAAAAAAATATACCGCGTAATATTTAAAATAGAAGGGAGGTTTTACCGGGAACTTACTCCGCAAATGATTTTTGAAAATACAGATCCACGCAATAATTATTTCCGCATTGAAGAATATGCCAGCGGCAATATTTCATTTGTTGATGGTATCAATTCCAATACCGGTTATTTTAAGCTGGAGAACCTGCTTGATAATTCCAGCACGGCAGCGCATGAATTTGGCCATACCATTGGATTAGATCATCCGCACGACCTTGATATAAGAGGTAAAGGAACACCCGGCATCATGTATCCACGTGGTACCTGGGTTGATCCGGAATACCAATACTATCCTGAAGTTGCACCTGGTGAAAAAGGAGGTACCCTGAATCCTTTCACCCGTAAAGTTTTACAAAAAGATATTGATGACCTGCACCTGAACGGTCTTGATTTTAAGGCAAACGGTTTTGCCATCCTTGGCGATTTTACTTCTATGTGGCACGAAAAACATTTGCCCGGCACAGATCAATAAATTTCAATTAACTTCATCTTCATTTATATTTTGACCTATGGCAATACTGAGTATCAATAATCTTTCAAAAAATTACAAGTCCATAAAAGCATTGGATAATGTAAGTTTTGCTGTACCGGCAAAAACGGTTTTTGGAATTCTTGGGCCTAATGGCAGCGGCAAAACAACCTTACTCGGCATAGTAATGGATATTTTAAAAGTAAGCGGTGGCAGCTACAAATGGGCAGGAGATCTTTCAACTGATCAAATGCGAAAGAAGATTGGGACATTATTGGAGACACCCAATTTTTATCATTACCTGAGTGGAGAAGATAATTTAAAAATTGCAGCAAGGATCAAAGGCAGGGGAGAAGCAGATATTCCCAAAGTTTTGCAAACTGTAAATCTTTACGAACGCAGGAAATCCAAGTTCAACACGTATTCGCTGGGGATGAAACAAAGACTTGCTATAGCTTCAACCTTATTGGGTGATCCGGATATTTTGGTTTTTGATGAACCCACTAATGGATTGGACCCGGCAGGCATTGCAGAAATAAGAGACCTGATAAAAGACCTTAACCGCCAGGGAAAGACCATCATCATGGCCAGCCATATTTTAGATGAGGTTGAAAAAGTTTGTACCCATGTGGCTATTATACAAAGAGGTGTTTTAAAAACTGTGGGTTCAGTAGCTGAAGTTCTAAATACCTCCGGCACAAATATTTTGAATAGTGTTTTGATAGAAATAAGTGCAGCCAATAACGATCAGCTGAAAACAGTTTTACAACAACTGTCCGGGTTGGAAACTATTACGGAAACCGAAAATGGATTAGAGATCATTTGCCCGGAGAATATTACAGCTGAACAGGTAAACAGGTTTTGTTTTGATCAGGGCATTGTGCTTAGCAAACTGAATGTAAAAAGAAAATCACTGGAGACGAGATTCCTGGAGATCACCGGCAAACAAAGCGACCGTTAACTAAAACCTTCTTAAAATAAACACATGTTTGATCTTTTTAAAATAGAATGGCTTAAAATAAGAACCTATCGCACGTTCTGGGTATTGTTTGCGGGTTTCCTGGTATTTTTTCCTGTTGGATTTTATTTGATGGCTTATAAGTATATGGAGCAGATCGGTAATGCAAAAACCCTTGAAGAGACTTTGTTGAAAAAGTTGCTTGATGCCCCATTCGTATTTCCAAAAGCATGGCACGCAGCTGCCTGGACAGGCGGAATATTCTTTGTGATCATAGGCATGCTGTTCATATTGCTCATCACCAATGAAGTGCAGTACCGTACACACCGTCAGAATATCATTGACGGCTGGAGCCGTATGGATTTTTTGAAAGCCAAGTTCTCAATACTTGTATTTTTTGTAGCGGTAAGTACGCTCCTGGTTTTTATCATGGGATTGATCGTGGGTTCTGTTTTTTCACCTTCCACTGCTAAAATTTTCGAAGGGGTGCAATATGTGGGGTACTTTGCTTTAATGGCTACGCTCTACCTGATGCTGGCTTTCCTTGTTGCCATACTGATCAAGCGTACCGGCTTATCCATCATCATCTATTTTGCCATTGTATGTATTGTTGACAATATCCTTTGGTTGATATTCACTTTGAAAGAAACACAGGTTGGTTACTACATGCCCCTGGAAGTGGTCGATTCGCTTGTGCCCAATCCTTTCAAACCAAAGGTCCTGGAGAAAAGAACAGTGGAAGATTATACATTGATCATTGCAGCGGCAACCTATATAGCTGCATACGTGTATATCATTATTAGTTATTTCCGTAAAACAGACCTTAAAACCTGATACTATTTTTTTACCAGGTTTTCCAAAGCAGTTTCAATATTTGTATAATTGAATTTAAAACCCGTATCCATTATTTTTTTGCAGCTTACCGTAGCACTTTTTAAAACCTCTACACTTCGTTGTCCCATCATTATTTTTAGCACAAAAGCAGGAACATGTATTGGGATATAAAATTTGCCGTTCATTTTATTTGCCAAAACAAGCGTAAGCGTTTTGTTGGTTACAGGCAATGGTGCAACTGCATTATAAGAGCCCTGCATCATTTCGTTTTCAATGGCCGCAATTAACATGCGGCACAGGTCATCAATATGTATCCAGCTCACTACCTGTTTTCCATTCCCTAAAATGGCAGCAACTCCCAAATGAATGGGCTTTTTAAATTCTGCCAATGCCCCGCCTTCTTTACTGAGTACGATCCCGGTACGGATCTTTACCAAACGCTTACCAAGGCTTGTAACAGGTTCAATGCTTTCTTCCCAGGCTTTACAGGTTTGTCCTAAAAAACTATCATCAGCAGGATCTGTTTCGGTAAACGGTTTTACGGGCACACTATCTGCACCATACCAGCCAATGGCACTGGCACTGATAATTGTTTTTACTTTGTTCTCATTATTTGTCAACGCTTCAACTATTAAGCGGCTGCTTTCAGTTCGGCTTTCAACTATTTCTTTTTTATAGGCTCCGGTCCATTTTTTTTCAACAACACCTGCCCCGGCCAAATGAATGATATGATCGGCCTTTTGCACAGCGGCAATATCTATTTCCTGTTTTTTTATATCCCACAGGGCATAGCCCAGGTTTTCGCTTGC
>JBDSXS010000008.1:0-7048 GCA_039926045.1 Ferruginibacter sp. | reverse complement strand
GTTCGCCGATTAAAGTGGCACGTGAACTGGGTTCAGAACGTCGCAAGACAGTTCGGTCCCTATCTGTGATGGGCGCTAGTAAATTGAGAGGATATGACTTTAGTACGAGAGGACCGAGTCGTACGTTCCGCTGGTGTATCTGTTGTGCCGCCAGGTGCAATGCAGAGTAGCTATGAACGGACAGGATAAACGCTGAAAGCATCTAAGCGTGAAACCTACCTCAAGATGAGTTTACTTTTAAGGGTCGTCAGAGACTATGACGTTGATAGGCTATAGGTATACAGGTGGTAACATCAAAGCCGAGTAGTACTAATTGCCCGTAAGCTTTATTTTTTTATTTTTGCCCCCATCCCCTAAAGGGGTGTAAAGGCATAAATAATTATATTTTTTTACTCTTATTTACTTCTTATTCCAATATGTCACCTTATTACGCTTTTAGCTTTTAGCCATTAGCCTTTAGCAGAAACCTGCTAACAGCTAACAGCTAACTTCTAACTGCTACATTCTTATGGTGGTTTTGCCGAGGGTGTTCACCTCTTCCCATACCGAACAGAGAAGTTAAGCCCCTCATGGCCGATGGTACTGCACAACAATGCGGGAGAGTAGGTAGCTGCCATATTCATTTAAAAAGCCTTTCAGGAAACTGGAAGGCTTTTTTATTTTACATATATCTTAGTTTCTTCTATAAAATAATAAAAGCCGATGGTACTGCATCCCGCCAATGGCGGGACGGGAGAGTAGGTAGCTGCCATATTCATTTAAAGAGCCTTTCAGGAAACTGAGAGGCTTTTTTGTTTTTAGGAATTGAATAACGACCAAGGCATATACTTCACAATTTGATATTCATAGTTCCTTGTCAATATTTTATAATGCCTATCTTTAGTACCAAAAATATTAATCAAATAAATCTACTACTATGGCTTCAGTAAATCTTTATCTTAACTTCAATGGTAACTGCGAAGAAGCTTTTAATTTTTATAAGTCAGTCTTTGGCGGCGAGTTCCAGTACATCGGCCGTTTTAATGAAATGCCTCCATCAGATGATAATAAAATGCCGGATAGTGAAGGAGAAAAAATAATGCATGTTTCCCTGCCGATCGGTGATGGTACCTATATCATGGGAAGTGATACCGGTGGCCAATGGGCCCCGGGCTTCACGCAGGGAAACAATTTCTCAATATCCATAAATGCTGAGAACAAGGAAGAAGCGGAAAAATTATTCAACGGTTTGTCAAATGGCGGAAAGGTTACCATGCCCCTGGCTAAAACTTTCTGGAGCGATTGTTTTGGAATGTTTACCGATAAGTTTGGAATAAACTGGATGGTAAGTTTTGACGGCAATCAGCAGAAATAAACTTCCATCGTAGATATTCTTCCTGGTAGTATAATGTCCATAATAAATAAGCCCTCCAATTCATTTTGGAGGGCTTATTTATTATCAGATTTCTATTTAATTCTTTATTGGTAACAAGGCATATTTTTTACCATATTCCATCATTTGCTCAAAAAAGCTTTGCGGGTATTCTATTTTTACGTCGGTAATTTTTTCGCCGTTCATTACCGGTACTAACCTGGGTTGTATAAAACCACGGTAGGGTTTCACATTTAGTTTTTTATAACGCTCCAGTACTTCAGTGTGCAGGGAGTCATTCACTTTTACACCGTAGGTTTCCACCAGGTTCTTACCGGCATTAAAATCGCCCTCACTTTTTATGCGCTGTATCTCACGCAGTAATTCACCAAAAAGGCTACGGAGTTTCTTGTAGTCGTTTATTTGTACGTAGGTCTTTCCATCGCGTTTTACAAATTCAACTACATTATCTTTCCTCCCTTTTTCAAAGACCCAGGCTGCATTCGTTTGGCGGTTGCGCATATGTGCTTCTTCCACTTTATCCCCCAGCTTCAGGCGGGTGAGTTGTGTCATGAGGCCGTTCATCATGTAATTGTCGTACGCAGCTTTGGCTACATCAAAGTTGGGCATTACACCAAGGTCAATTAATTTCTGGTCCATGATGTAATACAGGCCTACCAGGTCGGCACGGGCTTCTTCCAAAGTAGAGGAATAGGTTTTTAAAGTGATGTCGGGAGTTCCCACGCCCGGGTTGATTTGTCCGCTGGCATGGCCAATGCATTCGTGCATATCGGTAATAAGATCAGATGCCAGGGCGCCGTATTTTTTCATACGTTCTTTTACACTGTCGCTAATGGCAAATTCATCAACAACCCCGCCTTTTGCACTGGCAACATTGTAGGCGTAAATAATATTGCTGAGCGATACTGATTTAGAACCGTGGTCCTTACGTATCCAGTCGGCATTGGGCAGGTTGATACCTATGGGCGTATTGGGTGCAGCATCGCCACTTTCCATAAATACACTAATGGCTTTTGCCGTAATGCCTTTTACATTTTTCTTTTTATGCTCCGGCATCAAGGGTGAATTATCCTCGAACCACTGTGCCTGATTGGCAATAGACACAATCCGTTTTGTGCCTTCTATATCTTTAACCGATGCCACGGTTTCAAAACTTCCTTTTTTACCAATGGGATCCATATACACTTCGATAAAGCCATTGGTTATATCTATAAGGCTCGCGGTATCCGAAACCCATGCAATATTGTATGCATCAAAATCGGCGAGGTTTCCGGTCTGGTAATATTTTACCAATAATTCCAGCGCTTTTTTCTGCCCGTTGTTTTCGGCAACAGTGATAGCTTTCTGCAGCCAGTAAATTGTTTTTTCTATAGCAGCCGAATACATGCCTCCAACTTTCCAGGTCTTTTCAACGATCTGTCCACCTTCCTTCATGGTTTTGCTATTGAGCCCCCAGGATGGAACATTGCCGGTAGGTAATTTTTTATAGAAATCTTCCACTTCTTTTTGTGTAACGCCTTCGTAAAAATTTACAGAAGAAGCAGCGATGTTATCAATGTTGGGACTGAGGTCAACAAGTTTAGGCTCTACTTTTATATCGTATAACAACGGGTTGATACGGGTTAAGAACGCATCAGTAGATTCGCCTGCATCTTTTGGTAAGCTGGCCGTATCGCTGGCTTTTGCTAATGATGAAAAATAATCGGACGAACATTCGGGCACAAATTTTTCATTGCCATAATGATGGTGATTGCCATTACTGAACCAGAAACGCCCGCAATAGGTTTCAAATTTTTTCCAGTCGTCGCTGGTTTTATCTCCTTTATAAGTACCATATATGGTCTCTAATGTTTTGCGGAGCATGATTCCGTATTTACTTTTTTGATCGTAAATAATATCACGGCCGGCAAGCGCAGCTTCGCTTAAATAATAAGCCAGTTGTTTTTGCTGCAGGCTTAATTCATTAAAGCCTGGTACCTGGTAGCGGAGTACCTGCAGGTCGGCAAAGGATTCGGCTTCAACTTTAAAGGTTGAATCAGTAGACTTGGTGTTTGCTCCTTCTTTTTTATCGTTGGAGTTACAGCCAGCAAATATTATGGTTATTGCAACAAGCGCAACAAGCCGGTTTATTTTATATTTCATATAGTATTTTTTTGTTGGTATGAAGTTACTGAAATGCTGTGGGAGAGCCAAGCTGAATATGACTTTAATAATTTGTTATTTCTGTTTGCATTTAAGTAGCTAATTTTAGAAAAATTAAGCAAAAAAATAAAAATGGCTACAACTAAAATTACAGTAAACAGCAACGGGTCTTTAAGAATTGAAGGTGATTTTGAGATCGTTGATAAGGATGGCGGTGTTTATAATTTGCAGGGAAGAGAAATTGTTTCTATTTGCCGGTGTGGACTTTCGCAAAATAAACCTTTTTGTGATGGTTCTCATAAAGGACATTTTGAACATGAGGCTGTAGCTTTTGATCTGCCGCCTAAAAAAGTAGTTTAACAAATTACAAGTCCATTATTTTTCTGTTAGTTAACCGACCCCGGTTTCTTTTGAAGGATTCCCACCAGTCACTTTATATCTCCTGATAACATACTGTGATTTACCTGCCCCAATATTAAGAGGTATTTTAAAGCCTTTTTTGGTCACCTATAGTTTCCATTAATTTGGCAGTAATGACATTCGTTAATTTGCAAAAGAGTGCATAAAAAAATTACATAAAACTTGCATATTAATGCTTAATTATATTTATTTGTAATCAGCTTCTAACCCTTAACTTTTTTTGTACTGGCTTTAAATAACTTATTACCTCTTAGCCACGCCTTTAAAAAGAAATATTAATCTGTTTACCTGATCTAAAATCTGGTAATTATTGAAAAAAAATATTTTTTTCGGGTAGTTTTTTATTACACCATGTAAAAAAATGTATAAGAGTTTCATAAACGAAGATTTTTTTTGTTTTTAGATCTACCTGTTAAAACCGTCATAAAGGAATTAAGCTGAAATTCTGTATACATGAAATAAAGTTTTATGAATTTGAATACAGCAAAAAATAATTATGAATTATAGAAGATTCATTATAATAATACATTCCAAAACTTAAAATTAATGTTATGAAAAAGATTCAACTTCCCTTAATATTGTTTTTGAGGGTTACAAAAACTAAAATGAGAAATAAAATGCAAAAGGCATTTGCCCTATGCACAGTTACACTATTCCTTCTTTTCCTGGCTTTGTCCGGAATGGCCCAGACCAATGAGTTTAACCGGTGTGGTACCATGGATGGCCTTGAAATATACTACCGTATTCACCCGGAAGCGAAGGCATTGGCAGAAAGGAATATGAAACTTTTTGCACCGGAAATAACAAAAGGGCCTGGACAAAACTCTCTGGTTATTGTAACTATACCAGTAGTCTTTCATATAGTGAGCAACGCTGCCAGGCAGGCACAGGTTACTGACGCTGATGTTATCTGGCAGCTCAATAAAATGAATGAAGATTTTACTGGTTCAAATGCCGACAGTACCAATGCAGCTTATGGATTTTACCCGATCCGTGCAAAAAACGGGTATTGTCAAATCAGGTATTGTTTAGCCCAACGAACCCCGGGTGATCTGCCAACAAATGGGATTGACAGAGTTGTTTCAACACTTACAGGTGCGCAAAACTGCGCTGATTATAATGCTGACGGCGTTGTATCCAATATCAAACATGCAGGTACGGGTGGTGCTGATGCCTGGGATCCCAACAGGTATTTTAATATATGGGTGGCTGAGTTTGATGGTTCCTGCAGTGGTGGTGGGTTATTAGGCATTGCTACTTTCCCTGGCACTGGTGCTGCCGATGAACAAGGAATTGCAATAAATTTTTCCGGATTTTCCAACAACCCGGTTTATGCTGCCTCCGCTTATGCATTAGGTCGTACAGCCGTACATGAAGCGGGTCACTATTGGGGTCTTTTACATATATGGGGAGATGAAAGTGGTTGTACAAATTCGGATTTCCGTCAGTTAACCGGAACTTGTTTGTTGCCTGCAAGTCTTGCCGGCACTACTACTGATCAAACAATTGGTGATACTCCAAACCAGGCTGGCCAGGTCACCAGCTGTCCGAGTGGCGAAAGAACTGATGCCTGTTCCGGATCTGCTCCCGGTATAAACTATCAGAACTACATGGACTATACGGCAGATGCCTGTTATTCTATGTTCACCATAAAACAGGTTGACAGGATGCAGTGGATACTGGACAACTGCCGTGCATCATTAAAAACTTCAAATGGATGCAGCCCGGTATGTGTTGCTCCAACTATTAGTTGTCCATCTGACATTACAGTAAGTAATACTACGGGCCAATGCGGCGCCAATGTTTCTTATCCTTCGGCCACTGCAACCGGATCACCGGCACCTACCATCACTTATTCCAAAGCTTCGGGAAGTTTCTTTGCGGTTGGTACTACAACAGTTACTGCCACGGCTACCAACAGTTGCGGAACGGCTACCTGTACATTTACTGTAACCGTGAATGATGTACAAGCCCCATCCATCACCTGCCCCGGTAATATTTCTGTAAACAATGATGCAGGAGTTTGTGGCGCAGTGGTAACTTATACCACTCCCGTGGGTACGGATAATTGTCCCGGGGCAATAACAACAAGAATTGCAGGCCTGGCCAGTGGCAGCAGCTTCCCCGTCGGAACAACCACCAATACATTCAGGGTAACAGATGCAGCAGGTCTTACTGCAACCTGTTCATTTACCGTAACAGTTTCTGATAATGAAGATCCTGTAATTTCAGCTCCACCGGTATTAAGCTGTTTTGAAGCCAATAACTTTGGCTGTAGCATAAACCTGGGGGCATCTGCAACGGATAATTGCGGAGTGCAATCACTAACCAGCAATGCACCGCCATGCTTCCCGGTAGGTACAACAACTGTAACCTGGACAGCAACAGATATTTATGGAAATTCTTCAACAAAAACACAGGCAGTTACCCGTAACCCGGAAATTAATATCGACATCTGCGCAGGGATAACAAGAACCATTTACGCAGGTACCTGTGCCGGAGTAGGTCCATTTGGTCCGCAAAGTATAAACCTCAGTGCTATAGCTTCCGGGGGATCACCTGGTTTTACCTACAGTTGGTCTCCTGCTACAGGATTAAATGATCCCAATATTGCTAACCCCGTGGCCAGTCCAACAGTTACTACAACTTATGTGTTGACAGTAACAGATACTAAAGGATGCACCCGGAGCCTGGGTATTACTATTAATGTACTGCCACTCTGTGCTGATGTGTGCTCTGATAATGGAAATAATGTAAAGTTCAATGTATGTCATGTGCCTACAGAACCGCCCTATACTCCAAATAATATTTGTATCAAGGGAAGTGCAGTGCCGGCACACTTAATACCGGGAGCAACCGGGCATAATAACTGTACGCTGGGACCATGTGGTCAACAATTATGCTTCAGCACAACATCGTCATCTTTTCAGAAAGATATAACATCAGCAGAAAAAATAAAAGCTGTTGAAACTAAAGATGGGTTCAATGTATTTGCCTATCCCAATCCAACTACCAGTGATTTCAGCATACAGGTTACCAGTAAGAGCAATGAGCCAGTAACAGTGCGGTTACTGGATGTAACAGGTGTGATCAAGGGTGTTGGTATGAATAATC
>JBDSXS010000007.1:0-4723 GCA_039926045.1 Ferruginibacter sp. | reverse complement strand
TTTCAACTGATGGAGCAGGTGAGTGGCAGGGCAGGAAGAAAAATGGAGCAGGGCAAAGTGATCATACAGGCTACCAATACAAAGCACCCGGTGTTACAACTGGTACAGCAGCATGATTACAAACAGTTTTATGCTATGGAAATCGAAAGCCGTAAACAGTTCTTTTATCCACCATACAGCCGTATTATTTTGCTAACTTTAAAACACAAGGATAAAAATATTGTTGAAGCCGCAGCAGAGAAATTGGCAGCGCTGTTAAAACAGGATCTAAACAATTTTATTGTTGGCCCTGCGGCACCGGTTGTTAATCGAATACGCAATCAATATTTGATGGAGATACTGATCAAATTGCCAAAGGAGCCGGGCATGAGTTTGAGGTATAAGGCAGCCATCAGGAACCATATTAACCTGGTAACGGGCGAGAAGAATTTTAAGGCTGTGACGGTGGTTGTTGATGTAGATAAGATGTAAAAACCCGGCCCCCTCTATCTCCCCCGAAGGGGGAGGACATGGAGAAGCTAAAAGCGAAGATTGTAATATGCAAGTGCTGGAAAATATATTAATTAAAGAATACAATACATTTGGTATCAGTGCATACGCAGATCTATTTGCTAAATTCAGTTCGGTACAGGAATTAAGTGAACTGCTGGCTTTTAAGCAACCCAAAACTCCAAACTCCAAACCCAAAACTTTAATTCTCGGCGGCGGCAGCAATATTCTCTTCACCAAAAACTTCAACGGACTGGTCTTAAAAAATGAGTTGCTTGGGATAAAAGAAATAACCGAAGATGCTCATCATATATATGTACAGGCGGGGGCAGGGGTTAACTGGCATCAATTTGTTTTACATTGCATTGATAATGGATGGGCCGGGGTTGAAAACCTTTCATTGATTCCCGGGAATGTAGGTGCATCGCCCATGCAAAACATCGGAGCTTACGGAGCAGAGATAAAAGATGTATTTTATTCGCTGGAAGCATTCCATATCCGGGATCAAAAGATCATAAACTTCACCTTGAATGATTGTGAATTTGGTTACCGCGACAGCGTCTTCAAAAGAAAGTATAAAGATGAATTTGTGATAACTGCTGTTACTTACCGGTTGAACAAAATCCCTCATTATAATATTTCTTATGGAGCCATCGGACAGGAACTGGAGAAAATTGGCGTGAAGGACCTGACCCTGCAGGCCGTATCGCAGGCTGTAATAAATATCCGCAGCAGTAAATTGCCCAACCCGGCTGAGATCGGGAATGCGGGGAGTTTTTTTAAAAATCCTGAAATTCAAAATTCAAAATTCAAAAGTTTAAAAGAAAGCTTTCCGGGAATTGTTGGGTATGATCTGCCAAACGGAAATGTAAAATTGGCTGCCGGTTGGTTAATAGAACAATGTGGTTGGAAAGGTTACCGCAAAGGTGATGCAGGTTGCCACGAAAAGCAGGCATTGGTATTGGTTAATTATGGTAATGCAAAAGGGAGTGAGATATATGAGCTGAGTGAAGAGATCTTGCAAAGTGTGAAAGAAAAATTTGGGGTGGGGTTGGAGAGGGAGGTGAATATTGTTTAAAAAGCATTGACAAAGTTTAGAACTTTGTCAATTTTAGAAATGCTTTTATATATATAATTATTTTATTTTCTCACTTAATTCTTTTACCAATTTTTCCAGCTTCTCAATCCGCTTATTTTGGTTTTCAATAATAACCTCCTGTTCCTGCATGCCTTTTACTAAAGGCACTACAAACTCTGCATACCGTAAGCCATAAAAATCTTTATCGTTCTTTGGCTTATCTACGCCACTAAAATTAAAGCCCAGTTTTTTTGCCGATGCTTCAACTTCCTGTGCTATAAAACCCGTGGTGATCTCAGAATATGCATCACCGGTTAAAAATGCTGTGTAGCTGGCCTTATCCTTATTGCTGTTCATAATTTCCTTTCTGCGTTGATCAACGCCGCTCATCTCGTTTATTTTGTTGCGGTTTAACTGGTAAGTAACCGGGCGTAATTGAGTGATAAAGCTCAGACCCGGTACATTTTCCTGTACATGCTCTTTAAATCTTCCATCCGATATATTCGTCCAGTTTTGGTAACCGCCAATAGAACCAACAAAGACATTGCCAATGCGTACCATATCACTGCCGGTAGCAGTAGCATCAATACCAACACAGGTTGTATTGTACAGCGTATTTAAACTCGGGCCGGTATTATAACCAACAGCGGTATTGTAGGCACCATTTGTGTTTACCGTAAGCGAATTGGCACCCAACGATGTATTTTGAAAGCCGCCGGAATTGTTTGTAAGTGCATTGTAACCCATGGCTGTATTAACATTTCCTCCTGCATTATTATACAATGCACTTACGCCGCAAGCTGTATTGTTACCGGCAGTTGAATTATTATTTAATGCACGTTCTCCAACTGCCGTATTATTACTTCCTGTTGAGTTATTATTAAGTGCGTACGCACCGGTAGCAGTATTGTTTACTCCAAGTGAATTTACAGACAAGGCAAACATTCCGATCCCTGTATTTTCATAACCACTGGTATTGGAAAAAAGAGAATTTTGCCCGATAGCCACATTTGATTCACCTGAGCCGCCGGTATAAAGTGCATTAGAACCGATAGCGATATTTCCACTTGCCGTAGTACTTGAATAAAGCGCACCCTGGCCAATTGCTATATTTAAACCACCGCTGGAATTTTGATGCAATGCATTTTGGCCAATGGCTATATTTACCATGCCACCTGCATTCATATACAAGGCTGAATTGCCACTGGCAATATTATCGGAACCGCTGGTATTGGAATAAAGCGCCAGGTTGCCTAGTGCTATATTAGTATTTCCGAAAGTATTGGAATAAAGAGCCTGGAAACCATTGGCAACATTGCTATTTCCTGTAGTGTTGTTATACAGTGATTTATAACCACTGGCAATATTGTTAGATCCTGACGTGGTGTTATACAACGATAAATAACCGATTGCCGTATTGTTGGTGCCTCCACTGCTTGCATACATAGATTGAAATCCAATGGCAGTGTTACCCGATCCATTTAAATTGGTATATAAGGCTTTTAATCCAACTGCGGTATTATCTGATCCCCCGGTATTGGAATAAAGTGCGTTCATGCCGATAGCCGTATTGTTACCTGCGGCAGTGTTGGAAGTGAGGGCATACGAACCAATAGCGGTATTATAATATCCGAAGTTGTTTAAAAGTGCTTTACTCCCAATAGCCGTATTATTATCTCCAAGGTTAGCGGTACTTAATGCATTATATCCAACTGCGGTATTATCATTTGCGTTGTTATTAGCATACAATGCACGATAACCAATTGCAGTGTTGGCTGTACCATTGTTATTGGTGTACAAAGATTGATAACCAAAGGCTGTATTGCCATCCCTTGTAGTGCTGGAATACAGTGCCTGGTAGCCGCTTGCAGTATTATTACTTCCGCTGTTATTGGAAAAAAGCGACTGATACCCATTGGCCGTATTGGAATTTCCGGAATTGTTGGCAGACAATGCACTCCGTCCCGTGGCAGTATTTTCGGTGCCATTGTTAAAAAAAAGTGCCTGGGTTCCAACAGCAGTGTTTGAGGTTCCTGACAAGTTCCAGTAAAGTGCATCTTTGCCGTTAGCTGTATTGGAGTTCCCCGTATTATTTTTATATAGTGACTGAAAACCTATGGCTGTATTATCATTTCCATTCAAGTTTGAGAAAAGCGCATTACTTCCCAATCCCGTATTATTAATTCCTCCGCTGTTGTTGTACAGGGACTGGTATCCAACCGCTGTTAGGTTATTTCCTGAGTTATTTATAAAGAGTGCCCTATAACCATTGGCAGTATTGTTTATACCTGATGAATTGGCTATTAAACTCCTTTCACCAAAACTTGTATTTGAATTTATTACGTCAATATACCCCGCCTGAAAACTGTTAACCTTAAAAACCAGTCCCACATTATTTGTTGTTCCAATAAAATTTGTTCCCACTGTTGTACTGCCATTTCCCGTAAGCCCCCAACTGGTAGCGGTTGTAACAGCATCTATTAGTTTTACCCATTGGGAACTATTATAGTAATAAAAGCCTAAGCTGCCGCCTGTCATAGACGGATTGTCGTTATATACGAGCAGGCTGGTTGCCGGCGAGGCAATAGTTATAACATCAGTGGTGCTTGTTAAACTAACCCTCGGCACAAGCATTCCTTTTGAGAGGCTGCTTACATCCAGCAGGGCTGAACTATTTGCCGTGGCGCCCGTTGTATTAATGGCCAAACTTTGTGCATAGCTACAGCAATACAGCATTTCACAAAAGATAATAATAGCAGTTGTTGTTAAGATCTTTTTCATCCTGGAGATTTTTAGTTATAAGCAGGTTTGTAAAGTAGAAATGAATAATTAAAGTTATCTTAATTATTTAACAACCTATTTATGAAAACAGGGCTATTTATTGACACTTGCGGAGTATAAACCAGGAATAAAAGGATAAGAGAGCAGGGTGAGCACAGTCATTGCCAAAGTTTTAAACTTTGGCAATGAGTATTACATTATTTGATCTTGAAATCAATTAAAATCATCTTCATTAAGATCCTCTTCACTAAAATGCTGGGTGCCGATATTGAGCATACTTCCCATCAGGTCTTTAAACTCAATTTTACCGTCCAATACTTTTTTGCTTATCAATGAATGTGCTGCCAGGCCGTGCAAAACAAATTCCATCAGTAA
>JBDSXS010000006.1:0-8393 GCA_039926045.1 Ferruginibacter sp. | reverse complement strand
AGGGACTTAAAGTATAGCCATGAAAAACAAACTTTAAATAAAGATAATGATCTCTATTAAATTATTTTGCCTTTTTTTCGTACCGCTTGTTGAATTTGTCAATTCTTCCTGCAGTATCAACCAATACATTTTTACCTGTATAGAAAGGATGAGAAGTATTTGAGATCTCCAGCTTAATTACCGGGTATTCTTTGCCATCTTCGTGGGTAGCTGTTTCTTTTGAATAAGCTGTTGAGCGGCTTAAGAACTGGGTACCATTACTCATGTCCTTAAAAATAACCATTCTGTAACTGTCCGGGTGAATTCCTTGTTTCATAATTGTTTTAATGTTTAGCGCACGGGTTTTGCCGTACAAGTATAATAAAGTGGCAAAATTAAGCACTTTTTGGTTAAAAACCGTCTAAAAAATGGATAATGTTATAATGGATAGTTGATAATGTCTTCTGTAAAAGAAGTTTTCTATATGTCAAATCCACTTAAATTTAAAAAATTATCCATTATCCACTATACAATTATCAATAAAAATCAGCTTTTCATGTTGATATATTGCAGGGCGATCCCGACATTCCAGCCTTTTGTAGCCTGGATAACCTCCTGCAGGTCATCTATCTTTTTGCCGGTCACACGTATAATATCGTCCATTATGGCCACCTGCACCTTGAGTCCGCTGTCTTTTATGAGCTTTACGATCTTCTTGGCGTCTTCCTGTTTTATGCCATTTCTAACCGGCACTTCCTTTTTTACTATTTTTCCGCTTTGATAGGGTTCTTTGCTCAGGTCGTAGATCTCAGCAGCAAGCCCTTGTTTCATACTGCGGCTGATCAGCACATCGGTTATCTGGTTTATTTTCATATCACTGTCGGCTTCCAGGTTCACTTTAAATTCCTTTTTATTCAGATCGATCACCACGTGTGAACCTTTAAAATCGAAACGGTTGGTAATTTCTTTACTCACCGTATTGATCGCATTGTCGAGTGTTTGCAGGTCAACTTTACTTACAAGATCAAATGATGCCATATTTGTATTTTTTTCAAAAGTAAAAAACCTATCGCACAAGTACGACAGGTTTTTACAAAAAGGACCACTTCTTTCCAAATTCTTATAAAAATGCAGCTTAACCTCCGTTTTTCACCCTGTTCTGCTCATCACTTGCTCCACTGCTTTTTTTGCTGCTTCCTGCTTTTAGTTTTCCTTTATTAAACCGGTAAGTAAAGGTTAAGCTAACCGCACGGCTGTCATTTACATTTCTAAACTGTGCATCTACTGTACCATATTTACTGTAGCCTTTAAAAACGCCACCGGCAAAAATATCACGTACATTTAAGCGGAGGCTGCCTTTGTTTTTTAAAACCTGCTTGCTAAACCCTGCATTAACCTGTACAATAGGTTGAATGTATATTACACCTTCCAAACCTTTACCCCGGTAAAAACCACTTACTTCTGCTGCCCAGCCTTTTTTGAATTTAAACTGCTGCTGTAACTGAACCATAAAGCTGGTGATACCTATTGAGATCGGTTCATTGTTCACAAGCCCTTTAAAATGGTTGTTGTAAACATTGGCATAGATATTCCCGCTCCACCATTTGGTGATCGATTTATTTGCGGTAACTGCTAAACCAAATTGTTTTGCATTTGCAATATTCGCTTTCTTGATATAGGTCTCTTTGGTTAGGTCATTTTGCTCCAATACCTGCTGAATGATATTGTTGGTTGCCGTGTAATTGAGGGTTGTGGTAAGAAATCCTTTATAGGTATGGCTCAGCTCAATATTATGTGCAAACTGTGCACTCAGGTTTGGATTACCCTGTTCAAAAGTGTACCTGTCAAGAAAATGCACGAATGGGTTCATATCCTCATAATCAGGCCTGTTGATTCTGCGGCCATAATTAATAACGAATTGATTTTTGTCATTTGCCGTGTACTGTATGTATGCTGTAGGAAACAACTGTGTGTAAGATCTTTTGAATTTTGTTTCAGTGTATTCAAATTTATCTTCGGAAGTATTATAAACATACCCTTTGGAAATGCCTTTTGAGTTTGTATTTTCCACCCTCAAGCCAAACTGTGCACTCCATTTTTTACCAAATGGCCTGCTGTAATTTACGTAGGCAGCATTGATATTCTCATCATAAATAAAATGATTACTGCGGCCGCTGTCCAAAACATTGTATCCTGCTTTTACACTGTCATACCTGGCATCATTATCATTGTTCACGAAACTGGTTTTGATCCCGGCTTCAAATTTTGCATCTTTTTTTAAGGGTAGTGTATAATCAACTTTACCACTGTAAATTTTTATGTTCGTAGGTAATGTTCCCAGTAAAACTTCAGGAGCCTGCTTCATATTACCCATGTTATCATAGTAAGTGCTGGTAAGCGGCTGCACACTTGTAGCTTTGTATTGAATAAAATCCAGATCGGCTGTGATCTCCTGTCCTGCAGTATCCAGCTTGGTTCTCAGGTTGAAATTGCTGCTGAAATTTTTCCATTTTTCCTTGTTTTCTGTGTATGCAGTTGTTTGATCGGTTAGGTTATGATTCGGGTCATAGATAAATGTATTGGTACTGCTTTTCCATAAACTTGGATTATAAAAACCATTTAAAACTACGCCCACGGTTGTATTTTTGGATACGGTGTAATCCAATCCCATTTTGGCATTATAATAATGCCGTTGGTTTTCCATATCAGAACCCTGATCAAAGATGGATGTAATATTTTTAGTACTGGCATCACGCATATTTCTAACAATAAACAGTTCTTCGCTTTTGTGATTACGGTTGTAATTAAAGTTGCTGAAGAAATTCACTTTACTGTTACGGTAATTAAAACTTACTGCCTCATTAAGGCGTGCGTAACGTCCCTGGGTATAACCGGTGGTGATGCTTCCATTGTACCCGAACACTTTGTTCTTTTTGGTTTTGATATTCAGCACACCTGCATTACCGGCTGCATCGTATTTTGCAGGCGGGTTGGTCATGATCTCGATCTGGTCGAGTTGGCTGGCAGTCATATTACGCAGCATATTTGCAAGGTCCGGACCGCTTAGATAACTTGGGCGCCCATCAATATAAACAATAACACCAGATTTCCCTTTCAGGCTGATATTACCATCTTTATCAACTGACACACCAGGTGCTTTTTCCAAAACTTCCAGTGCCGTGCTCCCGGTACTTGTAATAGATGCGTCTACATTAACAATGGTCCTGTCAAGTTTTCTTTCAATTAATGGTCTTTTTGAATTGACCACAACTTCTTTCAATGATTTTTCTGACTGAACAAGTTGTAATACACCAACACTTGCAGATAAATTGTTTGCCGTAATGGCAATTGCAGGACTATAGGTTTTAGAATGACCTATAGAAGTAGCCAAAACCAGGTAATTTCCTTCTTTTACATTTTCAAAAGAGAAATTACCATCCTTGTCTGTGACTGCCACCTTTACAAGGCTTGAATCTTTGGCTTTTAAGAGAGAAACGGATGCGGCATCAATTATTTTTTGATTACCCCCGTCTTTGATACTTCCGGTTACTTTAGCTCCGGATTGTGCGTAACTGCCTATAGCGATGCTCATAGCAGCCAGCAGGCTGAAAAATTGTTTCATGGCTTTACTTTTTGTTTTTAATTTTTTCCCTTATCGGGAGGCTATACAGAGTTATATACTTTGATAACTACTTCACAAAAGTAGGTACTCGGCTTTACATAGTACATTGTTTTATATTGGGCGGCAAATTTCAGGGATATATGGTTATATACCTGTACGTAACACAAAATGAAAGGTTACAAATGGAAAGCTGCTAAGAAATTGAGAGGGCTAATCCTGGACGGCTGCCCTTCTTTTTACAATAATGATCAAAATAATACCTGCTAAAACTAGCGCTGTAGATATTAATTCGGCCTGAGTTGGATGAAACCCAAACATAGAATACGTATTATTTACCCTGATCAATTCTACCGAAAAACGCTCTATTCCATTCAAAATGAGATAGATACCGAACATTACGCCCGGTGTTTTAATTCGGCGGCGTACGGACCATAATATTAAGAAGAGTATCGTGCAGGCAATAGTTTCATAAAAAGGTGTTGGAAAAACAGGTTGAGGCAAGGCCCTGCAATGTTCTTCGGTACAGCCGGGTATTTGCACCCCATCATTGTTTACATTGTTTGGATAGGTATAGGCAACCATCCATACGGGCAAAAATGAAGGAGCTTTAAATGACTTATGAGGAACCTTATCCAGGCTTTCATAGGTACGGTCGGTAACCTGTATCAAACCCGAGTCTTTATTATATGTCTCGCCTCTTAAATAGTATGATGCATTTTTATTCAGTTGGTTCTGATAATCACCCGGGCCGGCCTCAACTACTTTACCCCCGGCATTTACCACATAAGCACTGTTAAAGATGCCCCAATCACCATCGCCGGATACCTGGCAACCAATACGGCCCACAGCATAGGCAAGCAGTAGTGCCAATGCTGCTGCATCACACAAATGAATAATTTTTATTCCTTTTTTAGAAGCGTACCAACAGATAGCAATAGCTGCCAGGATCAAGCCTCCATAAAAGGTGAGCCCGCTCATGGAAAATAAACGGTCTATAGGATCTTTAATAAAATCATCCCAATTCTCAAGGTTATCAAAAAGTTTGGCACCAAGAATCCCGAATACCAAACCAAGGATGATGATATCTCCTACCCTGTCGTGCGGCCAGATGCGTACATTACGTCTCTCGGGCTCTTTTAATTTCTGTTTATTTTTTTCTTTCCATTTTAACCAGGTTAATAATCCACCTGCTAATAATCCGCCCAATACATTCCCGTTTGTTGAAAAAATATATTCCTGTGCATTAACGCCCGCAGGCATGCTGAAGAATATGCCGAATATTTTGTAGCCGAAAATAAAACCAACAATTGCATTTATGATCAGTTCACTAACAGAAGCGGGTTTGCCAACCGTGAGCATCTCTTCGCGGGGTGATAAGAGTGCTTCCTTTTCCTTACGTTGTAATTCCTTACTTAAAACAATTGCTGCCGTTACAAAGCCCATGGCCACCATCAGGCCAAAAGTATTTAATAAACTCAATCCTTTCCATTCAACACCAAACCAGTCTTTAAATACATAATATAAGTTGGGATACATTTGTTTATTTAGTTGGTTTTAAAAATCAGGACTGCAATATATTCAATATATCAACGCAATGGTAATAGAAAACCTCCTGTTTAAACAGGAGGTTTGATTATAGTACTTACAATTGTATTAATTACAATGCTGTTCAAATGCCCCGATCAGGTTTTCAGCGATCATTTGTGCACTGCGGCCTTCAATATTATGGCGCTCGATAAAATGAACCAGTTTACCATCTTTAAATAACGCAATAGCCGGTGATGAAGGTGGATAAGGCATTAAATGCTCCCTTAACTTATTTACCGCTTCAATATCAAAGCCGGCAAAACTTGTGGTAATATGATCGGGTTTTTTTGTTGTATTGTTTACAGCCATTAAAACTCCGGGGCGTGCGGTACCGGCACTGCAACCGCAAACTGAATTGATCATTACTAAAGTGGTGCCTTTTTCGGCAAGTGTATTTTCTACAGCCTCGGCAGTCAACAGTTCAGAAAAGCCATTCTCTGTTAACTCTTCTTTCATGGGTATTACAATTTCTTCTGGATACATATATTTATTTTATTTTTTATTGCAGCACAAAATTACATACTTCTGTTATAAAACGACCAGCATTTCCCGATATCGAAATCATTAAAACGGAAATAATGTCATTGCATATCCTCTTCAACAGCCACATTGGCTTTTAAATGATGGCTAATTTGAAAATTTGTCCTGAAAAATGAGTTGGAATATAATTTGAAGTCCTCTACATGTAAAACACAATTTTTTAAAACTTAAAAAATAATAGCTATGACCTTTGTAAAAGTTAACAACCCGATCAACAAATCCATTGATGGATTTATGAACGAATTATTTGAACTGCCTGTAAATTTCGGCAAGTCGATCCGTGAAGATGTCTTACATTTCCCCCCGGCCAACATTATTGAAAAAACAGGTCAGTACCAGATTGAATTAGCTTCACCGGGAATGGAAAAAGCTGATTTCATTGTAAAACTGGATGGCAAAATTTTAACCATCAGCGCCGAAAAGAAAGCAGAAACAAAAGTGGAGAATGAAAAAATGATACGCAAAGAATTCGGTTATAAATCTTTCAAACGCAGTTTTACACTTGACGAAAAGATAGATGCCAACAACATTACAGCCAGGTACGAAAATGGGATATTAACCCTGGAACTTCCCAAAAAAGAAGAAGCAAAAAATGTAGCGAAAGATATTGTGATACAATAAAGAGAAGTTTTTTTTCATAAATATACAGTTGGTTTGGTCCCGGTAACACGGGAGAAAGTCCCTCTTATTCTTAAGAGGGGCTTTTCTTTTTATAAGACAAAGAAGTTGTTTTTCTTTGGGAATAATTATTTGCCACAGAGGCAAAGAAGCACTGAATTGAACATGCATTTTCCATGTTTCTGTGCCTCTGTGGCAACCTCAAAATCCACGCAGTGATTTCCCAGTTATTCGCAGTTATTTCTTCGCCTTGTATCCAGTATGTATTGTATTTTCCACTCATTGTTCAATCTTACCAATTGAAAAGAGTTTACACCACAACTATAAAATTTTCCGTTAAAATATAATTTAAATGGAGCCCACACAGCAGCCATCGGCCCGTCAATTTTAAGATCTTTAAAAACGATCTGTTCGTCTGCGGCACCTGCAGGAATTGTTGCTATAATTTTTGCAAAATCACTGGGGCTATCAGTGGTAATAATTGTTTTACCGTCTTTGCTCTTCTCAAAAGTCTGCATAAAGGCAGTCTCAGTAAAACAGGATTTTACCAATATAGTGTCGCTGTTTTTCATACCTGTAAACATCTTATTGATCACAGCTTTAATGGAGTCTTCGGCGTTTTGTGCATAAGCTGCACTACCTGAAATCAGGGTTGATAAAACTAATAACCCGAAAGATTTATTAAGTTTGTTTAGCATGGTTGTCATTTTAATGAGTAATAAAAATAGGCAACACAAAGTTTGCCTATAATAAAATTACATGAGCGGTTACAATCTATTAATAGCCTAAAATTTTCAACATGCTTTGTGAGGTTTGCTCTTTTGCATAAACCCATTCTATTAACTTACCGTTTTTATCCCTTTCAATGATCACATGTTTGGGCGAAGGGATGAGGCAATGTTTGATACCGCCATACCCGCTTATCTGGTCCTGGTACGCACCTGTATGAAAAAATCCAACATATAGCGGCTCCTTGTTACTCTCCAGCTTTTCTTCATTGGTTGTTTTCACTTTAGGTAAAAACACTTCATTTATATGTTCTTCGCTATCATAGTAATCATGCCCATCGCAGGTAATACCGCCTAAAACTACCCGCTGGTATTCATTATCCCATTTATTAATAGGCAACATCAGGAATTTTTCCCCTATGCCCCAGGTATCAGGTAGTGTGGTAATAAAAGAGGAGTCGATCATGTACCAGGTTTCCCTGTCGTTTTGAATTTTTTCACCGATCACACTATAGATATGGGCCATACTCTCTCCTACTGTATAACTTCCAAATTCAGTATAAATATTGGGTATTTGCACCTTGGCCTTCTTACAGGCTGCTTTAATATTACCGACTATCTCATTGATCATAAACTGGTAGTCATAATTAAAGCCCAATGAATGTTTAATAGGAAAACCTCCACCAATATTTATTGAATCAAGTTCAGGACATATCTTTTTTAACTGGCAATACAGCGTTATGCTTTTTTGCAGTTCACTCCAGTAATAAATATCATCCTTGATGCCTTTGTTTAAAAATATATGCAGCATCTTCAGTTGAAACCTGTCCTCATACCCTTCGATCTCATCTACATAAAATTCCAATACATCTTTTGCTTTTATACCCAGCCTGCTGGTATAAAAAGGAAAAGTAGGCTCTTCTTCAGCAGCTATCCTTATGCCCACTTTAAAGGGCTCACCGGTACGTACAGCACGCTTGTACATACTCAGTTCTTCTTTATTATCCAATACCGGTATTACATTTTTAAAACCATCGTTAATGAGTTTGGCAATGCGGCTCGTATAATTCTTTTGCTTAAAGCCGTTGCAGATGATATGAATATCCTTGGTTAACTTTCTTTTTTTGTACAACGAATTGATGATGTCAATATCGTAAGCATAAGATGTTTCCAGGTGTATATTATGTTTCAGTGTTTCTTCAACAATAAAACTAAAATGAGAGCTTTTGGTACAATAACAATAATGATACTCCCCTTCGTACTTATGCTTTTTAAAAGCAGTGGCAAACATCTTTTTAGCCTTATTGATCTGCATACCA
>JBDSXS010000005.1:0-5349 GCA_039926045.1 Ferruginibacter sp. | reverse complement strand
TTAACTTTTTTAAAATTTTTTTTCTCCTGTGCCGGGATTTCTCCCTTAAACGGAATATTATTAATTAATTTGTATCGATATAAAATAGAAACCAGATGGCAAATGAAATAAAATGCCCCAATTGCGGCTATGGGTTTGATCTGAAATAAAATAAACTTTAACTATATGAACGAAATTATCTGTCCGAATTGCAAAAAGGCCTTCAAAGTCGATGAAGCTGGTTTTGCTGAAATTCTTAAGCAAGTTCGAGATCACCAATTTGAAGAAGAATTGCAGAAACGGTTGGATCTTGCAAAAAAAGAGAAAGAAGATGCCGTAAAGATTGCTGAGGCAAATCTTAGACTTACAGTATCAGATTCCTTTAAAAAAATTGAGAAAGAACGGGACGCTCTTGCCAGTGATATAAAAAATAAAGAAAGTGAAAAAGAAGATGCTATTAAACTTGCAGAAGCAAATCTCAGGAATTTATTACGAGAAGAACTTTCAAAAAAAGATATAGAAATAGCGCAAATAACAGCTGATAAAAAACTTTCAGTACTGGAAGCGACTAAAAACATAGAAAAAGAACGGGATGAGCTAGCCAATAAATTAGAGCTTAAGGAAACAGAGTCACAATTACGTGAAAAAACTTTGAGCGAAAAGTTCTCTGCTGATCTTAAGACAAAAGAAGACATCATCAAAATGAAAGATGAAGAAATTGCTCTACGTAAAGAGATGAAACTTAGACTCTCTACAAAAATGTTAGGTGAAACCCTTGAACAGCATTGTGAAACCGAGTTCAACAAACTTCGTGCAACGGCTTTTCAAAGAGCTTATTTTGAAAAAGACAACGATTCTAAGTCTGGAAGTAAAGGTGATTATCTCTACAGGGAAACAGATGAAGCGGGGAATGAGATTATCTCGATAATGTTCGAAATGAAAAATGAAGGTGATGAAACCGCTACAAAAAAAAGGAACGAAGATTTCTTAAAAGAACTAGACAAAGACCGTACAGAAAAAAAATGTGAATATGCAGTTCTGGTTTCACTTTTAGAATCAGAAAGTGAACTTTATAACTCAGGGATTGTCGATGTTTCGCACAAACATTCTAAAATGTATGTTGTTAGACCCCAATTTTTCATCCCGATTATCACACTTCTTCGTAATGCCGCAATGAATTCACTTAAATATAAAGCAGAGCTTGCTTTGGTAAGAAATCAAAATATTGATATCACCAATTTTGAAGACAAAATAAAAACATTTAAGGATGGATTTGCGAGGAATTATGATTTAGCTAGTCGTAAATTTAAAGAAGCTATTGAAGAAATAGATAAAACTATTAACCATCTGCAAAAAACCAAAGAAGCATTATTATCATCTGAAAACAATCTTCGTCTTGCAAATGACAAAGCGGACGATCTAACAATAAAAAAACTTACACATGGGAATCCCACGATGAAAGCAAAGTTCGAAGAGGTATCTAATAAAATTGAATAAACTGCTGTTTTTTGATACCTCTACTCCACCCTCTCGATAATATTTGATCAATGATCTGTTAACACCCAGGTCAAAAAATTATTATTGAAATATAAATAATGAACAGGCAGTTCATATTCCTTTTTAAAAATACAGTGTACAATGCCCTGCTCAGGCACTCCCGCTATTGAGACGATCACAATATCATCTTTAAAATCCACAGCACCATTGCCCCACCATTTAAAAACAGATTCTTTAACACTCCAGCATAAAATTAAATTTTGAACCTGCCTTTCCGGTAGGCAGGTTTTTAATTTTGTCCCGCCTTGGGCGGGATGACTTTCAAACAGTTTTAACTCTTCCGCATCTGTAAACTTATGCTGTATCTGCGCTATCTTCTCATTCAGCAATTCCACATCCACCCCCACCCTGTGGGTTTTACTCACCATGGCTGCTGCATAATCCCCGCAATGAGAAATGGAAAAATGAAAGGGCTCATTTTCCAAAAAAGGCTTTTTGGTATCAGCTATCCGGATCAGTTTAACCGGGAAATCAGGATACATCTCTTTCAGTAATAAACGCCCGGCAAGGTGTTGCAGCCTTTTATGCCAGTGCCTGATCTCTCTTTGTACAGGCACGCTGGCCAGGAAAAAATCTTCATCCTCTGTAATATGCCAAACGGCGATCTTTGTTGCAGCGTTAATATTTTGTTGATAAACCAACGGCATTAAAACGATTTTAGATTTTAGATTGCAGCTTCTTGAATTTATTGATACAAATTAACGAATTAACCAGTTAACCAATTAAGATGATCTTAAGCGATACCAGAATTTTAGAGGAAATTGGAAAAGGCACGATCAAAATTGAACCATACGACAGGGAATGCCTGGGCAGTAACAGCTACGATGTGCATTTAGGTAAGCACCTGGCAAAATATGTGAACAAGGAATTGGATGCCAAAGCACACAATACCATTGAACATTTCGATATCCCCGATGAAGGCATTGTTCTATACCCGCATGAATTTTATCTCGGCGTAACAGAAGAATACACCGAAACCCATGCCCATGTTCCTTTCCTGGAAGGTAAATCAAGTACAGGCCGTTTGGGTATCGACATTCACGCCACCGCTGGCAAAGGGGATGTTGGATTTTGCGGTAACTGGACACTGGAGATCTCTGTAAAACAACCCGTAAAGGTTTATGCAGGTATGCCGATCGGGCAGCTGATCTATTTCCCCGTAGATGGTGAGATAGAAGTGAAGTACAACGAAAAGAAAAATGCTAAATACAGTGGCCAGATCAACAAGCCGGTTGAAAGTATGATGTGGAAGAATAAGTTTTAACCATGTAAAAAAATTGTATTTTGCTTTGTAAACAAAGTCCAATGAAACATACATTACTTCGTACTAAATATTTCAGGCTTGGTTTCTTATTTGTTTTTTTATGTACCGGTTATGCTCATGCACAATTACAACCTGCCCTCGCCGATTCTTTTCTGAATTTTATAAAAGTTAATCCAACCAGGGCTTCGGTGTATATAACACGTAACGATACCGTAATTGCTCACCTGAATGAGACCCGGCTCATGCCCCTGGCCAGCACTTTTGAACTTTTGGTTGCTATAGAGTTTGCCCAGCAGTCGGCCCATGAAACGATCAATGAAAACAGTTATGTAAGGCTGGAAGAGATCGAAAAATTTTATATGGAGGATTCAACCAACAATGCAGACAGCCTGTGGCGTGCATATTTAAATGCTCATAATGAAATAAAGGACGGCAGTGTAAAACTGGTTGACATTGCCCGTGGCATGATGATGTTTGGCCCTAATGCAAGTGCCGATTATTTAATGGATATTTTAGGTTTTGACAATGTAAAAGACAATATCACGCTATTCAAATTAAAACAACACACCGCCATTTTTCCATTGGCCGGTTCGATGTTCCTTTACCAGGTACCAAAAAAATCTTCAGAAGACAAACTGATCAAATCACTGAATAAATACTCAGTCAAAACCTACAGCATGGAATCTTTTTATAATCATGTAGACCTGAAAGAAGACAGTACTTTTAAGTCAACTTTTAAACCCGGGCAGTTTACAGTTAATTTAAAGAAAATGTGGAGTGAAAAAATGCCGGCTTCCACAACCAAAGACTATGTGGAGATCGCCAGGGTTTTAAATAACAGGGAACTGCTTAATGAAGAGTCGTTTTTCCCGATCGGCGAAATTGTTGAATACCCGATGGAAAGTAAAGCCTATCAAAATAAATATAAACACTATGGCGCCAAGACCGGTAGTACCTCCTCTGTATTTACACACGTGTTTTATTTTACCGCTAAAGATGGTACTAAAACAGAAGCCGCATTCTTTTTTAATACCCTTTGGCCAACAGAAGTGAAACGCCTGGAAGAATGGCTGGCACCTTTTAAAGAACAGTTCATTGCTGATCCTGTGTTCAGAAGCAGGGTGAGATTTTGATGGTGGATGCCGGATACTAGATACTAGGTGGACTCTGAAGTATAGAGAAGTTTTTTAATAATTGAACTCCATCCAGTATCAAGTATCCAGTATCAAGTATCCAGTATCCAGTATCCAGTATCTAGTATCTGTTTCAAATCCTCCCATACTTTTTATAATACGCAATAATAAAACCGGTAACCTCATCGTAACTTAAAACGCCTTGTGGTTGCTGGTTTCCTTCCAGGTATTTACCATATATCCACCTGATAACAGGCTCAACCGGATTTTTGTGTTTCTTATTGAATATTCTCCATTCCTTCAGATCGGTTTTTACTCCGGGTATCAATTGTTTACCGAATTCTCTTGCTGAAGTTGAGTCTGTCATATACAAGTTCCGGTTGCTGTATATGAACAGGTCGAGGTAAACGGAGTAAAGCAATAATGAATCCTTCGACGCAGTTGCAGCGAGGTAGCCTACAAAATTAGCTTCCATTTCTTTGGCATATCCCAACTGGTGGGCTACTTCATGACAACTGGTGAAAGGTTGCAAAAATTTTGGCACCCATGTATTTACCTGTGCCTCGCCGGTAAAAGGATCGTAGTACCCCGTAAAGCCCATATAATTTCCAAACCAACTCCACAAAGAAGGTTTTAAGGAAACAGGCTGGTATTGTAAAAACGGGTAAACTTTTTCAGCCTCCTGATAGGCATGATGTACTTTGGAAAATAATTGTTTGTTAGCGGGATATGTGATCTGCCCGTTTATGAGTGCCTGCTTTGCCGCATTCGTTTTTTCTGCCAGCAATCTATTTATTATTTTCAGGTCTTCCAGCTTGTACTTATCCATCTTTAAATGCAATTGGTTTGCAATACCGATCCTGTTATAATTAATACCCCAAAAAGCGTTGAAAAGTATGTAAGTAACCAGTACAATACGGAGCGCTTTTCCGGCTCCGGCTAAAAGATTCTGCCGGGTCACCTTCCTTTTGAAAAGGGCTTTAATGCCCTTCACCAACTTACAACCCAACCATATAATTATCGCCCCGTACAAAACATCGCCAAAGCTGAAAGGAAGCCACCCAAATAAATAGCGCAAAAAGCGGCTAAAAAAGGGGTAAATGCCGGTAGAATATTGGCTTTCAACCCGTGCCGGATCATTGGAATAAAAGTGTATAAACAGGGCAATTACTACTAAAACAAGCGTAAATAACAGCGATTTCTTAAGTTTCATATCGGCTATAAAAGTAATCATTAGGGTTAATGCGTATAAAATCTATTTTTGAACCAGAAAATTACAAATTTTACCATACCTTTGCCGTCCTTTAAACCATACGTAATGACGGGTAAACGGACATTTGAGATAGCATTTGTGGGATTAAAGCAAGGGATTCATGAGTTTAATTACGTAGTGGATGACAAGTTCTTTGTTGAAAA
>JBDSXS010000004.1:0-22032 GCA_039926045.1 Ferruginibacter sp. | reverse complement strand
CTGTCTTAACATCCTTCCATTCATAGGAAGGACTGTTAAACGGAAATGCCCTGAATAATTTAGTTGTTTTCAGCAAATGGCTATCAATACTTCGATTACCCCATCCGGCCAACCACCAGGAAAGCCTGCCCATTTTTACATATACTTTCCAGGCAATATCATAAAACAGTTGAGTTGCTGTTTCTTCACTTTGCCCTCTTGCGGTTAATTCCTGATAAAAGGCGGTTGACATAGCTGCAAGGTGAACCATAACAGAACCTCCTAAAGTAGGCATGGCCGGAACTTCCGGTTTCAACCTTTGATATCTTTGCCAATAACCGGAAAGTATTTGTTTTATGGTCTCCGCATCATAGAGCCGAACGAGTTCTCTTCTCATGAATTTGGAAGCCTGCACTTTAAACCAGTATAATAAAAGATTTTTCATCGTTTTATTTCTTTGAAGGAGCGGTAACCTTATTTATTGATTTTTCAATTTTACCAATGTCATCATTCATTTTTCTTTTAAATGATTTCCAATTAGCTTTTCTTTCTGCTTTATAATCACTCAACAATTTTTTTAAGGACGAAAGTTCCTTATGATAAGTTGATTTTTCTTTTTTCGAATTATCTTTCAATTTTGCTTTATCTAACATTGTTTTAAGTTTTAAGTATTTAAAAAATTATTTCTTTATTATCATAAATGCATTATAAAATCCGGCAATGCAGGCACCGGTGAGCCAGCCGAGAATAAATATTTGTATAATCCCCATACCTGCTTCCCATAGCGGTACACTTGTACGCATTATGGTAGAAACATCAAGGCCGTGCAGAAGGCTGTTGAAGAATTTTATGCTGTTGTCATGTCCCGCCGTTGCCATTACCAACATGCAACCCAGATAAAGCAAAGCCGCAGTAAGGCCAAATGCAAGCCCTAATTTTTTTACATTAATGGTGATGCTCATGGCTTTCGGTTTTAGTGGTTAATGAATTTTGTTCTTGGTCATGCGAATTGCCATGATGATGCATGGGCATGAGTAAATGGCAGGCGAACATGGCCACGATAAAAATGAACAGGGAAGTACCTGAATTAAGGCCTAATGCCGGTGCAAAGAAGATCAACAGCAGGGGAAACCCGCAACCAATAATCATCCAGAAAATATGCTTTTTCATTTTTTGTTTTTAAAGTTTAACGTTTAAGTGGACAGGGGAGATAAACAAAGGCATGCGCCCTTGATTCCTGTTACACTATTACCAAAGTGAGTAGCTGATAACATCTTTTGTATACCCTACAGGGTAATCAAAAAAATGCATACACAGAAATGCATAGCTTATTACACTTTGATAATCATTAAACCAAAATCAAATAAGGAAAGACTGAATAAAAACACGAATGTCGGGTGGAGAATGATCCGGTATTTTAGGACGAATTCTTATAGGTTGAAGATAAATAATATACTTAAACAGGAGCGTTGAATGCAGGATAAATGGAGTAATTAAAATTTTGTTCTTCGCAAAAGATGATTTCTGAGCCAATTGTTTGTCCAGGCTTTGGAAACCAACTACGAAATTCTTGCAGCAGCCTTCCTCGTCTTCGGAGGCGGTTATTACAGGACCATTCTCTACATAAGCAACAGTGTGAGCATGGTTAAGAGAATGTTTACCATGATGACCATCTTTTTGTACGCCTGATTGCGCTTCATCTGAATGATCGGGTTGTTCTTCGTCATGGTCTTCATGATGGCCTGAGTTGAACCCCATATCAATCCCCAGTGAACAGGCAAATCCAACTACTGTGTTAAGTGAAAACGAAACCAGGAGAAATAATGCTTTATATTTTATCGTCCGGGAGGTGTTCATTTTTTTAATTAAAAACTGGTAACACTATTTATTTTTTCAAAAATATTTTACTGTGCTTTCTTATTTTATGATTTTCGTCATTCGTATTTGTGAGTTTCGCTATATATCTATTCAGTTGTCGAAACATGAAATCACAGAAAATAAATAATTTGCTAAAATAATTAAGCCCACATCAAGGTTTAGGATTAATAGTCTTTAAAGATAAATTCCTTTATAAAGAAAAGTATTACACAGTTTTGAGAATAAGCTACATATTTCACACATTTTGCAGGGACTGATATCTTTTCTATTTTATATATCGTCTACCACCTGCATCACTTCTCTGTGGATAGAACAAAAAGCTTTCAAACGTTCTTCATTATTGATAAAGCAGGTATTGAATACTGGTTGCTTATCTTCTTTGTATTGACTGATAATTTGGGAAATGTTGCTGATCATTTAATCTTTTATTTCAGCCATCAAATTACATCATTTACAACAATCCTTCTTCCTTACAAAGATGGCTTTGAAGATTTTCCAGAAAAATTCTTTTATTGATTTTGTAATTGTCATTTGCAAATTCAATTGCTACATCTTCATTCCCGCCATGGGATCTGCACCTTTCTTGAAAATATATTCACTGTTCAGCAAATAAGCGCCACTTATAACCACTACATCCCCGTTCTTTAATCCCGATTTAATTTCGATCCTGTCATCCGTTTCCAATCCGGTTTGCACCATTACACTTTTATATGTTTTATCTGACGTCTGTACCCATACTGTTGCCCCTTTTCCGTCGCGGATGACTGCATCAACAGGAAGCGTTAATGTTTTCCGCAGCGGACTTTTCAGTAATAGATAGGCTGGCATACCGGGCTTTAGCTGGTTGCCGGGATTAGGAATGGAGACACGGATAAGATTGATCCTCGTATCAGGATTGATCTCCGGGTTTACAAACTCAATCCTTCCTGTAATCTCTTTACCATCAAAATCAGGAAGCAGCACAACCGCAGCACTATTCCTGTCTAATTCTGCCAATTGCGAAGTATATACCTGCGCCTCAGCCCAAAGGCTTGAAAGATCAGCCAGTTTTACGATAGTGCCCCCCTCCATTACATAATCACCTTCCCGAATATCTAATGTGGTAATATATCCTGATGCTGTGCTGTAAAAGGTGGTGGTGGCAGTGGCTCTTTTGCTTTTAGCCAGTTCAAGAACCTGGCCCTGAGACATACCCCATAATAACAATTTATTTTTAGCACCTTGCAAAAGCTGATCAAAGTCAATAATTGTTTCGTCTGCAAATACTTTCCTTTTGTCCAGTGCAAGCAGGTACTCCTGTTTGGCATTGTTCAATTCCTCACTATACAACTCATAGAGTGGAGAACCGTTTTTTACATAATCGCCCAGGTTCTTAAAATATAATTTTTCTACTCTTCCCATCACCCTTGAGCTAACAGAGGACGATTTCATCTGGTCAAAATTTAATGTAGCTGTCAATACCAACTGGTCACCAATTGTTCCGTTACGGATCGTATCGGTGTGTACATTACCCAACTGTATCTGCAGTTCACTTAATTCTATTTCGTTTTTTTGCGCACTGCTCTTTTGCTGCACCGATGCTGATTCAGATTTTGGCCCAACGGGCATCTCTTTTTTGTTGCTGCAGGATGCAAATAACAAACAAGACATTGCTATCAAAATAATATACTGCATGTTCAATTTTTAACTTTTATAAAACTTTCACTGTCCATTAAATACTGCGCATTTACTGCAACAGAATCTTTTTCATTAAGACCACTCAATACCTGCGTAAGATTATTATAAGTGATCCCTGTATTAATTTTCTTTACTGTAAAGCCGCCTTCTGTTTTTTTAAACACTACTTTATCCAACCCCAATGAGACTACTGCATCTTCAGGCAACCAATATGCTTCTTTGTTATTGCCAAATATGGTGGCCCTCACCTGGCTGCCAATGGGGATTTTTAAAACGCTGTTATCGAAATAAACTCTTGCAGTTAATGTTTTACTTTCTTTACGATAGAAAGGTTCGATAAAATCAATCGTTGCCCCAAAGTCTCTATCCGGTGCTGTTTCAGGAACCACCCTGACCATGTTGCCTGTTTTTACAAGGTGCTGGTTCTCTCCATAGATATTCAGGATAGCCCAGGCCCTGTCAGGGTTATATACAGTGAATATGGACTGGCCCTTTTGTAAATACATTCCTTCTTTTAATGAAAGCTCCTCTGTTAGGAGTGAAATATCATTCATTGTACCGGGTGTTGTATTCATGCTGTTATTACCGGCAGCTTCATGAATATGGCCACTGTAATTACTATATACAGCAATCTTTAGTGATGGTTTACCTGATTTGATCACCTGCTGCACCTGCTGGCTGCTTATTCCAAGTAGCAGCAACCGCTCTTTAGCTGCCTGTATGAATGTTGTATTGGCAGGGTCGTTCTTTAAAAGAAATAATACGTTTTGCTGCGCAACCATTAATTCCGGGCTATACATATCCAGTATGTGCTGGCCTTTACTTATTTTTTGAAAGCGATGTCGTACATATAGTCTTTCAATTCTTCCGGAAACTCTTGATGAAATGCTGCCTATCTGCCTTGTATCATAAACAATATTTCCCAGTGCCTCAATTTCTAACTGTTGTTCTTTTTTCGCTACGACGGTAACGGGAATTGATGAAATAACAAACTCATTGGTAGGTTTCAATAATGATTCCAATTCTACATCAGTGGATTTTTGACCCCCTTTTTCTTTCTTTACTAAAGTCATACCGCAGATAGGGCAATTGCCTGGTTTGTCCCTTATAATTTCCGGGTGCATGGGGCATGTGTAAATATCCGGTACGGCTTCAGATTTGAGTGCTGCATGAGGGTCTTTGTTATTGTTACAACTGAATGCGGCAATAACAAAAAGGAATATCGTTATAAATATTAGTCTGTTCATTTTTTTTCTATTAACCGGTCTATTGACACCTGCATTTTTAAAGCCTGGTTTAATATCTCGGTGTATTCCATTTGCGTCATGTATAAAGTTTCCCATGCATCATATAGCATAAATAATTCTTCGGTATTCTGTTCATACCCTAACTGCATTGTTTTGTAATTATTCTTTAATGCCGGAATAATATTTTCCTCATAAAGCTTTAATTGTTTCTTTTTTAACTCCAATTCATTTCGCATACTATAAGCCATGCCGCTATACTCATTGAGCATCATTTCTTTTTGGGATTGCAGGGCGTAAGCCTTCCATTTAAGGCTTTCAATGTTGGCTTTATTCATTTTAGAAGACCACCTGGCCAGGGGAAGTTTCACCATACCCATCAGTGTGTATTGCATCGGGAACCCGCCAAAACCAAACATGTGTTCATAGCGGATACCGAACTGCGGTTTAAGGCTTTGTTTTTCTGTTTCCTGCTTAAGCCAGGTAAGGTTAATGTCTTTATCAATGGCTTTCAGATCACTGCGGTTTGCATAAAAAAGTGTACTGTCGAAAATAACATCAGTGTAATCTTTTAACCTGTAAGCAGTATCAATGTCAAACGCAACCATAGTATTTCTACCCATCAGTGAATTGATCCGGATACGTTTTTCTTTAATGTCGTTTTCAAACATCAACCGCATGTTCTGCAAATTACCCAGTGCCGCTTTGGCTTTATAATAAGCGTTTATTTTACCCAATCCATTCCTGTAACGGATCTCAGCATTTTTTATCATGAAGTCAACAAGTTTTTCATTCTGCTCAAGAATTGCCAGTTTCTTTTTCAGGATGGCCCATTCGTAATAAAATTGTTTGGCATCATTTATCAATTCATTGAGTGTGGCATTCTTTTTTTCTTTTTCCACAGATGACATAGCCTGCATATAAGCGGCATCAGCATTTTGTTTCTTCCTGTTGGGAATCATTTGCTGGCCGCCAATCATGTACTGGCCCATGCCGGTTGCTCCCATATCATCCTTCTTCCACAAATTTGGATTGTACGGAACCATCCAGAACCCTGTGCTGAATTCAGGGGGCATCCAGCTTTTAGCTCCTTTGGCTGCTTCATTCATAGAACGGATCTCATTGTTATACATTTTCACAACAGGATGAAATGCGGTGATGCTGTCAATGACGGCATCCAGCTTCAATGTTTGTGCTTCACTGCTGAAAGCAACAGTAAGTGCAAACATTATTACGGGTAGTTTATTCTTTAACATCTACTAATTCAATTTTACCTTTACGTTTTAATTCTCTTTCTTTTATAATTCCAAATATTACCGGTGTGATAAGTAAGACGTAGATCGTTGAAGTGATCGTTCCGCCAATTAATGGAATGGTGATAGGCCGCATAATATCACTGCCTACACCGGTTGACCATAAAATAGGGATCAAACCAAATAAACCCACAGAGACCGTCATTAGTTTAGGCCGCAACCTTTTTGCAGAACCTTCAATAACAAATTCTTTGATAATAGCCGGGGTTAATGTTTCTTTTGAGTTACCATGTTTTGCCACCATATTCTGCATGGCTTCGTTGAGGTAGATCGTCATGAGCATAGCCGTTTCTATTGCCATCCCAAATAATGCAATGAAACCAACAGCAACAGCAACCGATAAATTAACCCCATAGAAATAGACCATGAAAACGCCACCAATCAATGCAAATGGAACAGTTATCATTGTTACAAGTGCTTCTTTAAAGGAATGATAAGTAAAATACAATATCATAAAAATGATAATGAGGACAATGGGCATTATCGTTTTTAAAGTGCGGTTGGCTCTTATCTGGTTCTCCCACTGGCCGCTCCATTCCAGGAAATAACCCTTTGGCAATTTGGTGAGCATCTGGTTAAGTTTCTTTTGCGCTTCCTTTACCGTACTGCCCAAATCCCGCTCTCTTACATTAAATAATACTGTACCCCGCAGCATAGCGTTTTCTGAATTAATCATTGGTGGGCCATCACTTAGTTGTATATCTGCTACAGCCTCCAGAGGAATGGGACCAAAATTCATGGTTTGTACCTGCAATCTTTTTAGAGCTGCAAGATTGCTACGGAAATCCTGGCCATATCTTGCATTTACAGAAAACCGCTGGCGGCCTTCAATGGTGGTAGTAAGTTTCATTCCACCCAATGCACTTTCAATTACTGCATTCACATCATCCACACTTAAACCATACCTCCCAATTTCGTCTCTTTTTATTATGATGTCAATATATTTACCACCGGTGATGGGCTCAACATACAAATCTTTTACACCGTCAATACCCTCCAGTTGTTTTTTGATGGTTTGTGCAAAACCATAAATACTGTCGAGGTTCTGACCAAATACTTTTAGTCCTACATCGGTACGAATGCCTGTAGAAAGCATGTTGATGCGATTAATGATAGGCTGTGTCCAACCATTAGTTATGCCGGGTATTTGCAACTTCGTATTCAGTTCATTAATGATACCGTCTTTGGTCATTCCTTTCCGCCATTCAGCTTTTGGTTTCAACAAAATAATTGTTTCAATCATGCTGATGGGTGAATTATCGGTTGCAGTATTTGCCCGGCCTGCTTTACCCAATACATGTGAAACTTCAGGCACTGTGCGGATCAGTTTATCCTGTACCTGTAATAGCCGTTTTGCTTCAGAATTGGATATATCGGGTAAAGTAACGGGCATAAATAATAAAGAGCCTTCATCCAGTGGCGGCATAAATTCAGAACCAAGCCTTGTCATCATAACTATTCCAACAATCAATGCAATTAAGTTGATACCTATAACCGTTTTACGCCATCTTAAACATAATTTTAAAACGGGCGTATAAATCTTCTCCAATGTTCTTGTAATAGGGTTGGCACTTTCGGGTTTTAATCTTCCTTTCAGGAAAAAAGAAATCAATACGGGCGTTAAAGTGATTGCCAATAATGCATCAATCAATAGAATAAATGTTTTTGTCCACGCTAACGGGCTGAATAGTTTTCCTTCCATTCCTGTTAACAAAAACACCGGTAAGAAAGAAGTAACAACAATGATGGTTGAATAGAAAACTCCCGGCCCTACCTGTTTGGATGACTTTTCAATGATGACCATCCTTTCATCAGATGTCAACGGATCTTTTTTTCTTTTAAACCACTTTGTCATGATCACGTTTTATTAGATAACCCCAGTTTTTTTGTTTGGGCTTCACTCATATGCCGGTAAGCATTTTCCACCATTACGATCCCATCATCTACCACTACGCCAATAGCCAATGCAATACCGGTTAATGACATAATGTTGGAGGATATACCAAACATTTGAAGGAAAATAAATCCTGCCGCTACTGAAATGGGTAATTGAATAAGAATAATAACCGCACTGCGCCAGTGAAAAAGAAAAATAAGTACAACAACAGAGACGGTTATTATTTCTTCTATCAATGTGCCCTTTACGGATTGAATGGCCTCCTGTATCAATGTACTCCTGTCATAAGAAGTTTTAAATGTTACTCCTTCAGGCAAGCCCTTTTCCACTTCTTTCATTTTTTCTTTTACGGCTTCAATTACTTTATTGGCATTTTCACCATATCGCATTACTACAATGCCACCCACTACTTCACCTTTTCCATCCATGTCAAAAATGCCGAGACGTAAATCGCCCCCCATCTGTACTGAGCCAATATCTTTTACTCTCACAGGTATCCCTTTA
This sequence comes from Ferruginibacter sp., assembly GCA_039926045.1. Taxonomy (GTDB): domain Bacteria; phylum Bacteroidota; class Bacteroidia; order Chitinophagales; family Chitinophagaceae; genus Ferruginibacter. The sequence continues at coordinate 13,540 of JBDSXS010000004.1, read as the reverse complement.
TAATTACTCAAGGCAATGTTTTCTACATCCTCTTTGTTTTTGATATAACCCAGGCCCCGTATGATATAAGCCATGTTGGCCATTTCAAATTTCCTGCCTCCCACATCATTGTTATTGGCTTTTACCTTGGCCATTATATCCATCAGTGAGATATTGTAATACTGCAGTTTCACGGGATCAACAATTAACTGGTATTGCTTTTCAAATCCCCCAAAGGAGGCAACTTCTGCTACACCCGGAACTGTTTGCAAGGCAAACTTTATATACCAATCCTGCAAAGCCCGTTGCTCACCCAGGTCCATTTTTGGTGCATCCAGGTGATACCAAAAGATATGCCCTACACCAGTTCCATCGGGGCCCAGCGTTGGAGTTATTCCCTGTGGTAATAATCGCTGTGCAAAATTCAATCGTTCCAAAACCCTTGTTCTTGCCCAATAAATATCAACATTCTCCTCGAAAATCACATACACAAAACTCATCCCAAACATGGATGAGCCACGTATGTTCTTAATTTTAGGAATGCCCTGCAAATTGCTCACTAATGGATAAGTAACCTGGTCTTCTATTACCTGCGGGCTGCGGCCCATCCATTCTGTGAAAACGATCACCTGGTTCTCACTCAGGTCAGGAATGGCATCAATTGGGTTTTTCCCCATGGAGTAAATACCACAGGCAAACAGGCCAGCTGCAAAGAGCAGGACGATCAATCTGTTGCGTAAAGCGAGTCCAATTAATTTTTGAACCATGATCTTTTTTTATGGTAGTGCATTAAATACATACGGATACAGTAATGCCAAAGCCCGGCAAATTATTTGCCCGGTCAATGCCTGGATGTAAATCTTAAATTAAGAAAACACAATTGCGGATGTAAACAGCTTTTCTGCCATCTCCCGTTGGTGGGCGGTTTATGGGATTTACCACTGTTACAGCAGAAAAATTATTTAAAAGCGCTTCCTCAAAAAAATGATGTGGAACTTTATAATTTAGCTGTATAAATTGAACTCCTGAGTCGGTTGTTTTTTGATCGGTATCATTTTTCACAAATTTAGCTTCATGCCTGCAGCATCCATTACCAGTTTCCTCCATGCCACATTTACTGCATGTTTTAGAGGTACTTTTTGTAAGCCCCGAGTAAGCGAGTTTACCCATGCAATAATGCATGTGAAATGTAACCCCTGCGGAAGTGCTGATGTACAAAAAGGCTAATATGGCTAAAAGAAAACTTTTCATTCACTATGAGATTGCAAAATATTTTAGCTGATATTAACTTCAATTACGAATATTCAGCAAAACATAAAGAAACAAAATACATGTAGTGAAAAAACTGATTAGAATCATGCTAACACATGATTTAGAGGATTTCCATTCTTTAAATGGTATTGAATGACTGTGGGTGTATACTACCCTGCACCTGTTAAAAGGGAGCTTTAATTTTTTTTGTAGCCTCGTCAGGAATCGAACCTGAATCCAGGGCTTCGGAGGCCCTTATACTATCCATTGTACTACGAGGCCATTATTGTTGATCTGTTAACCAGTTAATCCGTTGATCCGTTAATTGGTGAGATATTCAATTATTACAGATCTCATTGCATTTAAAGCACCATACGAATTAAATATTTAACGGATTAACCGATTAACGGTCTTATTTTCCCAAATGAGAGAAATTACTGCCGAATATTTTTACTGCAATGGCCAGCAATATTACACCAAAAAATTTTCTTACTACTGTCATGCCGTTTGGCCCCAGCACCCGCTCGATCCATTTTAATGATTTGAGTATCAAAAATATTACAATGCAGTTGATGAGGATGCCAATAAGTATGTTCACGTCAAAATAGTTGGCTTTTAAACTCATGATGGTTGTAAGTGTGCCCGAACCTGCTATCAATGGAAAGGCAATAGGCACCACGCTGCCGCTTTTGGGGTTGCCATCCGATTTAAAAAATTCGATGCCCAACACCATCTCCAGGCCAATGATAAAGATCACAATACTACCCGCCACTGCAAAAGATTGAACATCCAGGCCGAGAATATCCAGGAACTGCTTCCCGATAAATAAAAATAAGATCATTAATCCGCCCGATGCAATGGTAGCCTGCAGTGACCTGATCTCACCTCCCATTTTAGCACGTAAGGAAGCTAGAACAGGAACATTGCCCACCATATCTATCACAGCAAACAAAGTAAAGCTTACCGTAATAATTTCATTTATTGAAACGCTGCCAAAATTCATTGATTGATTGCTTGTTTCTGCAAAGATAATCCGCAGATGCTGTTATTTTTTGAAAATATACTTTGCTTTAAAATGTTCATACTTATTTTGCAATTCCCGTAAACAACCAATACAAAGGCAATCCTCATACTTAGCCTGTATGTAAGCTGATTCTTCAACTGAAAGCTGTATGGCAGTACACTGGCACTGCATGATACTGCCCGCCTTGCATTCAAATGCGGTATTGCAACGTGGACAATATTTTTGCTCGTGCTTGCTCATAAAACATTTGCTTTACCAGTTAAATGTTACGCCTCCATTTATTAAAAAAGGAATGGAATTATAACCGCTCAGGTCAAAGAATTTTTTATTGGTTATATTTTGTGCATCTGTAAAGAATTTTAAACGCTTCCATGTATATTCTGCATGAGCGCCCAAAAGTAAATAGTTATCCAGTAACACATCTTCTTTTTGATAACCGCCAACATCATAACGGCTGCTTACAGATTTGGCACTGATACCGGCAGATAAATTTTTAGTGAATTGGTAACCAATACCCAGGTTAAAATTGTGTTTTGGGCGCCGAAGTAAATGATTATACACCGTATCATTTGTGCTTTTCCTGCTTTGTGTATGTTCTTCACCGGTTAATAATGTATAGTTAACCGATATGTTCAGGTTTTTAACCGGGTTAACAACAAGTTCCAGTTCTAAACCATCTACCGATTGCTTTACAAAATTGAAATACTTATAATTCACATAATCATAATCGATCCCGTTTTTTATGTCGCGGTGAAAATAAACAATACGGCTGCTGATCTTTTCATGCAACTGCTGCAGGCCAATTTCGTAGTTAACAGATCTTTCGGGCTGCAGGTCTAAGTTGCCACTGTATTGATCAAACACCTGGTAAATAGAAGGTGCTTTAAAGCCCGAAGCTATGCTTCCAAATACCCTCAGGTTTTTATTGATAGTAAATGAAGGGTTGAAGCTGTAAGTTGTATTATTACCATAGCGTGAATGCTTATTGGTTCTGCCACCAATCTCTACATTCAGTTTTTTATTGAGTGCACTAAAAAACAAGGAAGCATAAAAAGATGTCTGATGCAAAGAGCTGTCAAATGCAGGCGGGTCGTAAGGGCCAAACATACTTTCAGAATAATATTTCTGGTGCATAGTAGCCCAACGATAATCGCTACCAATGAGAACAGTAAGCCATTTGGCTGCAGTAATATTACCGAAAATCTCTGCATATTGTGTACGTGCATGATACTTGTTATCCTCATATGTTGTAAACCCCGGCTGATCCAGGCTGTCATTCAAATATGTTCTTTTCAATTGCCCGAATTGGTAATTGCCGGTAATTTGTACAATACCTTTTTTAAAGTGTGCCCCGAACCCTGAACTGAGGTTACTGTTTTTTATTGCATAATCATTCTCATCTGCAAAAACACCGGCGTCGATATCTGCTTTGTACTGGCTGTATTGCAAAAATGTTCTTAGCTGTAAAGATGGGATCACCTGGTATTGAACAGCTGCACTAACAATGTTTCCATCATAGCCATCGTTATCAAAATCTCCTGTACCACTACTATCATATGCTGAAGAGAATCCTTTGGTTTTAAGTTTGGCAAAACGTGCCGTATAGCTCAGTTTTCCTGCTTTTCCATACAGCTGAAGATTAGTTCGTATAGTACTTTTATTTCCAAAAGCAACTGTTGCTTTTACATTAACCGGTTTGCTAACGTCTTTCTTTACTGTAATGATATTGATAACACCGGCAATAGCATCGCTGCCATATAAAGTAGACTGGGCGCCTTTACATATTTCTATTCTTTCCACGTCGTTGATCGAAAAAAGATTCAGGTCAAATTCATTGTTGATCATGGATGGGTCACTCACCGGTATACCATCAAGCAATATTAATGTTCTACCTGAGGATGCCCCTCTCATAAAAACAGTTTGAACACTACCGGCAGCATTATAGGCGCCGTTAATGGTAATACCAGCCTGTTCATTTAAAAGCTGTGCAACTGTTTTACCGGCACTCCTCTCAATTTCTTCCTTACCGATAACGGTAACCACTTTACCGGTTTGCGATTGCTTGATTGGCGACTTAGTTGCCGTCATAATCACTTCATCTAAATTTTTTGTACTGTCTCCCGAAATTGTCGGGACAGGTTTTTGTGCGTACAATTGGCTACTGAATAATACAGCAGCCGCAATAAAAATTTTCTTTTTCATTTTTGAAAAATTTTTTTTGTGACTGCTTCCTGGAAAATGTGTAAGAGATATAAAAGCTGTTCAGCCGTTACATTTCCTGCCTTTCACCCGAAAGCTTTGAATGATTGTTAACAGATATGGCAGGTCTTCTGGCTTAGGCTCTTTACCTTCCCATCCTGATATTCAGGACAGTGGTTTGTAGAATTTTTACTCTTCAAAGCCCCTCCTTCGGAGGGGTTTGGGGAGGCCCTTACAGCTACGGGGATAGCTCCCGTTTTTCACGGGATTCCCTTTTAATCCCGGTTTGAAATCGGGAACCAAATCTGCTGCAAATGTAAGCGGAAGCGGCTTAACCATCCAAACAAAAAATTTCCACATGGTATTGTGTAAAAATTTATACCCTTAGATCAGGGAGATTTGATGCTGTTTCCTGTGCGGTATTATCAATTCTAAATTTTAAAGACACCCTGACGGTGTTTTTTCAATTTGAATTGGTAGTATCTTTAAAGCATGCAAACCAAAACTAACAAACTCAACCTGTTCTCCCTAACTATGCTTGTGATCGGATTTGTGATCGGTATGGGTATTTTCAGAACGGCGGCCACCAGTGCCAAAGATGCCATTTCACCTGCGGTTTATTTTAGTGCCTGGGCCATTGGTGGCCTGGTGGCATTATGTGGTGCATTGACCTATGCCGAGATCGGCAGCCGCTATCCTGTTACCGGCGGATATTACAAGGTTTTTGCAAAAGCCTATCATCCCAGCATTGCCTTTGCTATTAACTGTATCATCCTGGTGAGTAATGCAGCAAGCATAAGTGGCGTGGCATTAATTGGCAGTGGGTATTTACTAAAATTATTTCCGGGTAACTGGACCGATATTGATAAAGCGCTGGTAAGCTCTGCAGCCATACTTATTTTTTACCTGATCAATTTAAAAGGATTAAAGACCAGTTCCACAACCCAGAATATTTTAATGATGATCAAGATAACGATGGTGGTCGTTTTAATATCAGCATTATTTTTCCCGGATAAATATGCAGTGAACGATGCTGCAAAAGCAGTGGCAGTTCCTGAACATGCTTTTACCTGGATTGACTGGGCAAAAAGCCTGGGCATCAGCCTCATTGCTGTTTCTTTTACCTATGGCGGTTACCAGCAAACCATCAACCTGGGTAATGATGTACAAAACCCTTCAAAAAATATCCCCAGGGGTATCTTTATAGGTATACTCATCATCATTGGTTTATACATGCTTGTTAACCTCAGCTATTTTAATGTAGTTGGTTTTAACCAGATGAAAGGTGAAAAGGAGATCGCTTATGTAGTTATTGAAAGGATCTTCGGAACCGGCGGTGCTTCAGCTTTTTCTGCCTGTTTGTTTTTAGGTGTGCTGGCTTATGTAAATGGTTCACTGCTGAGTAACCCCAGGGTAATGTATGCTATGGGCGAAGACGGCAGTATGCCCAAAATATTTTCAAAGCATAACGAAAAAACCAACGTAACAACTTTTTCGCTCACCATATTTTCAGCCTTATGCATTGTGATATTATACTTTGCCCAGGAATTTGAAAAGATACTTACGTTCACTATTTTCCTGGATAGTTTTGGAATGATATTAAGCGCTGCCACTATTTTCTGGTTTCGCAATAAAACCAAACACCTGGATGGAACCGGCATTTATAAAATGAAATTTTTTCCGTTGATGCCGGTGATCTTTATCCTGGCCTATCTTTTTGTAGCCATCAGTATAACCATGGCCGATCCCAATGCAGCATTAACAGGACTGGGGGTATTGGCTGGTTTTGTGGTTTTATACTTTGTACTACATATCATGAAAAAGAAAATTGTTACACCCGAAAATTAATGAGCATGGACCTCTCTTATATATTAAATGAGTTTGCCGAAGAACGGGAAAATTATTTCAATGCTGTTTCCCCGCCCATTATGCAAACCAGCAATTTTGTTTTTAATACGGTGGATGAAATGCGTAAAGCCTTTGCCGATGAGTACTCCACGTTTTTATATAGCAGGGGCAAAAATCCCACGGTAGAAATTTTAAAGAAAAAATTAGCTGCGCTGGATGGAGCTGAGGATTGCCTCGTATTTAACAGCGGGGCAGCAGCCATTTTTGTTGCGGTGCTGGCCAATGTAAAAGCGGGCGATCATATTGTATCGGTAAATAAACCTTATACCTGGGCACAAAAAATGTTCGACAATATTTTACCGAGGTTTGGTGTAACCACTACTTATATTGATGGAAGGGATATTGAAAATTTTGAAAGGGCCATTTTACCCAACACCACAGTTATTTATTTAGAAAGCCCAAACAGCTGGGATTATGCTTTACAGGATCTCAAAGCAGTAGCCGAACTGGCAAAAGCAGAGAACATCACCACCATCATTGATAATAGTTACTGCTCACCACTGTATCAAAAACCCATTGAAATGGGCATTGACCTTTCTTTACAAACTGCTACCAAGTACATCAGCGGCCACAGTGATACGTTGGGTGGGGTTTTATCCGGAAGTGCTGTGATGATGGAAAGGATTTTTAACAGTGAGTATATGACTGTGGGCAGTGGGATATCCCCCTTCAATGCATGGCTATTGATAAGAGGTTTGAGAACCCTCCCTGCAAGGTTAGACAGGATCACTGCTTCAACAAAAAAAGTGATTGGGTTTTTAAAACAGCATCCCAAAGTAGAAAGCCTGCTTTTTCCGCTTGACGAAAGCTTTCCACAATATGAACTGGCAAAACAACAGATGGGCGGGGCCTGCGGGTTATTGACCTTCATCATAAAAGCAGGCCATATTCAACAGATCGAAAAATTCTGTGAGGACCTTCAACATATTTTTATGGCAGTAAGCTGGGGCGGGCATGAGAGCCTCGTCATACCCAAATGCTCTTCCCTGCAATACGCCGAATTCAACGCAGCAAATCCTGAGCACCGCATGATCAGGTTATATGTTGGACTGGAAGACCCTGAATATATCATTAAAGATCTTGCCCAGGCATTTGATAAAATAAGCTAAACGGCTTACCGTCTGTACAATTGTTTTATCACTATTAATTCCAGATGAATTATTTTTGTTGCATGCGTTATACCTATTTAACCTTTTTGACCTTATTGGTCATTACCGGTTCTGCCAGGGCACAGGAAAAGTGGAGTTTATTAAAATGTATTGAATATGCCATGACCAATAACATTATGGTAAAGCAAACCGACCTGCAAACTAAATTGGCTGAGCTAACTTTAAAGCAGAGTAAACTGGGGCAGTTACCGAATTTAAATTTCAGCGCAGGGCCAAGTTTAAACAGCGGCCGTACACAAAATCCTACTACTTACAGCTTAAGTACACAGAGTTATTTATCGGGTAATGTGCAATTGCAGAGCAGTGCGGATATCTTTAACTGGTTCAGCCAAAAAAATACCATTGCTGCAAACGAATGGGAATTACAGGCAACCAAAGCCAGAACCGATAAATTAAAAAATGATATTGCCTTATCTGTAGCCAACCTGTATTTACAGATATTGCTGGGTATGGAGCAGGAAAAGGTTGCCGGTATTCAACTGCAGCAATCTCAGGCGCAATTGAGCAATACCCGCAAACTGGTTGATGCAGGCGCATTACCTGAATTGAACGCGGCAGAGCTTGAAGCACAGGTAGCCAGGGACAGCTCAACAGTAATTACAGCAAAAGGAGCTGTTATACAAAATACATTATCATTAAAAGCCTATATGGCTATTGATGCAGCAGCGCCTTTTGAAATTGAAACTCCCCCGGTTGACAAAATATTTGTTGAAAAAATTGCTGATCTGCAACCCGAGGCGGTGTATGCATTGGCCCTAACCAATATGCCACAGCAACGCTATAATGATCTTAAAATTAAGGCTGCACAAAAAACGTCAGAAGCATTACGTGGAAATTTATATCCTACCGTTTCGTTATTTGGAAGTTTACGTTCCGGGTATGCACAATATTTTAATGTTCCCAATTATAAACAGGTGCCGAATGGTACCGCCCCCACTGGCTATACGGTTACCGTAAGTGGCGTTCCTTATAATGTTGTCGGACCATCTTACCTGGAACAAAAAGATGGTAATATTAAACCTGATGCTTTTTTTTCGCAGCTAAATCAGAATTTTAGTCAATCGATAGGTTTAAGTATAAGTGTACCTATTTTTAATGGATACAGTGTACGTACAAATTATTTAAAAAGCAAGATCAATATCAGGAACCAACAATTACAAAAAGAACTGGATGACCAGACCTTAAAACAGGATATCTACCAGGCCTATAATGCAGCCATGATCGCCCTGGAAAAATACAATGCCGGAAAAAAAGCTGTGGAGACTGCTGAGCGCACTTTAAACTATGCAACAAAAAGATATGAGGTGGGTATGATGTCAACTTTTGAATTGATCACCAACCAAAATAATTTGTTCAGGGTAAAACTGGAGAATGCTTTAAACCAGTATGACTATGTTTTTAAAATGAAGGTGCTGGAATTTTATAAGGGACAGGGATTGAAATTTTAACCTCACCCCAACCCGGCACCCTCTTGAACTTCGTTCGTTCTCTTATCAGAGAACCCCGAGGGGGGAGGAAATGGAGAAGATCGAACTGGAAGATTGAAGCGATGATTGCTTATTGACGAAAAAAGAATTAAAGATGATGTGGAAGTACTAAATGTTGAGATATGTTTAATGTACCGCCTCCTCTCTTTCGAAGAGGAGGAAGGGAGGAGAGGCCGCCGAATAAAGATATATTGTACAAGAGTGATTAATTTTTACTCTTTTACTAAAAGAATAAAAATTAACAAACACCTGTTGCCAATGAAGCTGATATCATCAACATGGCCAGGCTCAAAAAAATAAAAAATAAAATGAGTAAATCGCTTAAATGGATCCTGATCAGTTTAGGAATTTTGATAGTGCTCCTGTTGGTGTTATCAAAGATGGGTGCATTTGGAAAAAATGAAGGTGTGAAAGTGACTGCTGAAAAAGTGCAGAAGCGTACCATTACAGAAATTGTAAATGCAAGCGGCAAAATTTACCCCGAGATAGAAGTAAAAATAAGCCCGGATATCAGCGGTGAGATAACAGAATTAACTGTACAGGAAGGTGATACCGTGAAAAAGGGACAGATACTTGCCCGCATTTATGCAGATATATATAATATACAGCGCAACCAGGCTGCCAGTGGTGTGGTACAAAGCCAGGCGCAGGTTGCCAATTCGCAGGCTGCTATTGATGCGCTGAAAGCACAGCAGGAACAGGCACAACGTGTGTATGACAGGCAAAAAAAATTATTTGATGATAAAGTGATCAGTCGTAATGAATTTGACGTGGCCGATGCAAATTTAAAAAGCGCTAAAGCAAATTACAATGCTGCCGTTCAGGGCATTCGTGGCGGGCAGGCCAGTGTACAAAGTGCAAGGCAAAATCTTGCAAAAGCTAATACAGATCTTGGCCGTACAGCCATTGTGTCGCCCATGGATGGCGTAGTAAGTTTATTGAGTGTGAAGAAAGGCGAAAAGGTTGCCGGAAACAGTTTTAATGTGGGTACAGAAATGTTACGAATAGCAGATATGAATAAAATTGAGATACGGGTTGATGTTGGCGAAAATGATATACCCAAAGTAAAACTTGGCGACAGTGCTTTGATAGAAGTGGATGCTTACAGCGACAGGAAATTTAAAGGTATTGTTACACAGATCGCCAGCAGTAATAATGGTGCAGCATCTATAAATGCATTGGCCAATACCTCCAATGATGTTACACAATACAAAGTATTTATCCGTTTATTACCCGAAAGCTATATGGACCTGTTGGGAAAGGGTTCATTCCCTTTTCGCCCGGGCATGAGTGCCAATGCGGATATACAGACCAAGACACATACCAATGTGCTGAGTGTGCCGATCAATGCCGTTACAACGCGTGATAAAAATGACAGCACAAAAACTGATATAAAGAAAGCAGACGAATCGAATGTAAAACCTGCTGCAACGTTGGTTGATGACCTGGAAGTTGTTGTATTTGTAATTGACGCAACAGGGAAAGTAAGCAAGGTAAAAGTAAAAACAGATATCCAGGACATTAACAATATTGAGATCATATCCGGGCTAAAAGAGGGCGACCAGGTGGTTACAGGGCCTTATGATGTGGTAAGTAAAACATTAAAGGTTGGCAAAAAAGTAAAAGTAGTGGACAAGAAGGACCTGTTTGATAAATAACTCATTAAATAAATGATGCTCTTTTTTGTAACGGGCAGCCTGTATGTGCGTATACCATGTTATTGATCCGTATCATTAAGAATATTTCACAGCATATCATGGCTAACAAATTTTTCCTGATCCTCATCACGGCGCTCATGTGCGGGCATATTGCAATTGCCCAGAAAAATACAACACTCACTGTATTTATAAAGTCTGCTAAAACCGATTCCGTGATCAATATTTTCGTGCAACTCTATCTTTTACCGGATACTGTTTTAACAGGTACCGGGATAACTAAGACTGGAAAAGCAGAATTCCAGGTTAAGGCTTTTTCAAAATATGTGCTCAGGACAAGCTCGGTCTCTTTTGAAAGCACAGAGCAGGTAATAAACGTAACTGACAAACCACTAAATACCACGATCGTTTTAAAAAGAAAAAATACAACCTTGCAGGATGTGCTTGTGGTATCAAAAAAACCTTTGATAAAACAGGAAGATGATAAGACCATTGTTGATGCCGAAGTATTGGCCAACAGCAGCACCAATGCTTATGAGATACTGGAGAAAACGCCGGGTATCATTGTTGATCAGGACGGCAATGTTTATTTAAGCAGTACAAACCCGGCCACGGTTTTAATTAACGGCAGGGAAATGAAATTAAGTAATGCCGACCTGGCCTCCTTATTAAAAAGTTTGCCCGCCGGCAGCGTTAGTAAAATTGAGATCCTCCGCACTCCTTCTGCCAAATATGATGCATCCAACAGCGGAGGTATGGTTAATATTGTTTTAAAGAAAGGCGTAAAACTGGGAACCAACGGGAGCATCAATCTTGCTTATTTCCAGGGAGTGTACAGTACCAAAACAATAGGTTTCAATTTAAATAAAGGTTCAGGAAAAATAAACAGTTACCTGAGTTACCAGTTTACAGAAAGGAATAATTTTGAAGAACTGAATTCAGGCAGGCTGATCAGAACAGATTCAACGCTGCTTTCACAACGTTCTTATACTACCTACCCCACTGTTAACCACTATATGAGTGCAGGTGTTGATATTCAATTTACACCTAAGTTCAATGCCGGTTACGATCTCCGGATAAGTAATTCAAATGGTAAAAGTTTTGCCACAAACGGTATTGATATCACTAAAGATCAATCACCATCTTTGATCGGTAAAAACCTTTCTGCTATTAACAACAGGAACAGAACCACCTATATCGGGAATAATGTTTCGGCCAAATATAAAATTGATACCAGTGGCAGTGAATGGACTGCACAAATCGATTACAATTATTACAGGAACAGAAGCAACCAGTTTTATCAAAACTATAATTACTTACCTGCAAAGCCAACTGTTTCCGGGGATGGGACCGGCAATATTGATAAAAATATTTTTGTCTTGCAAACCGATCTTACGCTTAAATTTCGCGGGTCATTAACATTGGAAACAGGTTTTAAAGCAACCATCAGCAATAGTGAAAACGGTTCCAGCTATTTTAAGGATACGGGGAATAATGTCAGGTTCGTTGATGTTTTTCAAACCAATACTTTTAAGTACAATGAAAAAATAATTGCAGTTTACCTGCAGGTATCAAAAACATTTTTTGGGTTCACCATTAAACCCGGCCTCCGGCTTGAAGTAACAGATATCCGCGGTAAACAACTGATACCCAAAGACACTTCTTTATTACTGAAACGTACTGATATTTTCCCTTACCTGTTCATTAAACACAAACTCTTTAAAATGTTTGGCTTTCCGCTCATCGGCAATGCCATTTACCGCAGAAGTATCAAACGTCCTTATTATGAGATCCTGAATCCTTATCCAAAATATATTGACCAGTATCTTTTTGATGTTGGCAATCCACGGTTAAAACCACAGTTTACCACCAACTACGAGATCAATGTAACCTATGATAATATTCCTGTGCTTGCATTGGGCATCAATGATACCAAAGACATTTTCAGCAATGTAACTTACCAGGATACCAGCAGGATAGCTTACCGTACTTATGATAACCTGGGTAAGAACAAAGAAGTATATGCAAAAGTTATTGGGGGCATACCACCGGGCGGTAAATATTTCTTTTATGTGGGTGTTCAGTATAATTACAATCGTTACAATGGTTTTTATGAAGGTCTTCCTTTGAATTACACCCGGGGAAGCTGGACGTTCTTTATGTTCCAGGAATTTAAAGCCACCAAAACGCTTACATTTAATATGCAGGGCTTTATGCGCACAAAGGGTTTACAAAACCTGTATGAACTGAATACCTTCGGTGGTTTATATGTTTCGGTAAACAAAAGTATTTTAAAGAAAAAAGCAAATATCATTGTTTCGGTAAATGATCTTTTAAGAACCAACCAGGTAGCATTCAGTTTACAGCAGGGAACTGTAAGTGCACAAGGCAACCGTATTAATGATAGCCGCAGGCTGGGACTGACCTTCCGTTATAATTTTGGAATAAAACCTAAAGAAGAAAATAAAAAGGGCTTTGATGCCCCTGCTGATGTTAACTAAAAAGTTGTTCAGCAATAGCCACACTTTCGGGCTTCCCCACATCAACGAGCTTGTCGCCACTGTGGTCGTACCCATAAATGGGATAATTGGCCGCCAGGCTAAGATAGGTTTCCACCAATGAGAATTTACCACGCTGTGGTATGAGTTCAAATATTCCGGGTTGAAAAATAACAACGCAACTATAAGCCATAGGATGCAGTTTCCCTCCCCCTTCGGGGGCAACCGAATTATATGAAGGTTGGGAACGTAGTTCGTGGTGGGGGCCTTTTTCTTCGCCGGTGGCTGTATTTCTCCAGCCACAAAGCCTGTTCTCCTCGTCAAATAAAAAATAACGGGATGTTTTTCGGTTGGTGATACCAAAAGAGAT
>JBDSXS010000003.1:0-4102 GCA_039926045.1 Ferruginibacter sp. | reverse complement strand
TGGAAACGCCAACCAATCCAACTTTAAAAGTGAGCGATATTGAAGCCATTGCTAAGATCGCAAAAGCCAATGCATGTTTACTTTGCGTGGATAATACTTTTGCATCACCCGCCTTACAACAACCTCTTTCGCTGGGAGCTGATCTTGTAGTGCACAGCGCAACAAAATATTTGGGAGGCCATAGTGACCTGATCGCCGGCCTGGTTGTTGCCAAAGATGCGGCGCTGGGTGAGAAAATAAAATTCATTCAAAATGCAAGTGGTGCTATCCTTGCACCCTTCGATAGTTGGCTGGTTATACGTGGTATTGAAACTTTACATCTCCGTGTTCAACAACATTGCCGCAATGCACAGGTCGTTGCTGAATTTTTAGAGACGCATCCTGCAGTTGATAAAGTGTATTACCCGGGCTTAAAAACGCATTTCAATCATGATATTGCAAAAAAGCAAAGCAAAGGATTTGGTGGGATCGTTTCCTTCACATTGAAAAATGATACTGAAGAAGCAGCTACAGCATTTGTAACCGGCACTAATTATTTTAAACTGGCCGAAAGTTTAGGCGGCGTAAAAAGTTTGCTTTGTCACCCTGCGCAAATGACACACAAAAGTATTCCTGCTGAAAAACGCAGGACTGCAGGTGTTGCTGATAGTCTTATCCGGCTTAGTGTAGGACTGGAAGAAGTAGAAGACCTTATCTCCGACCTGGAACAGGCGTTCACTAAACTTAAAACAGGAAAAGAAAACTTTGAGCCCAGCATTAGTGCATAAACCAACTTCATAAAAATAACCGCGGAGGCGGGGAGGCGCAGAGAATCTCAGCGCTTCTGCGACTCTGCGGTAAAAAAAAGAACCATGTCAAACAAACAACTTAATATCGGCCTCTTCGGTTTTGGTGTAGTAGGTAAAGGATTGTATGATGTACTGCACACTACCCCAACCCTGCAGGCATCCATCAAAAAAATAGTCATAAAAAACGCAGATAAGAAAAGAAGTATTGCTGCTGAAAATTTTACAACTGATGCTTCCGTCATCCTCAACGATGAAACCATTAATGTGGTTGTTGAACTGATCGATGATGCAGATGCAGCATTTGAGATCGTCAAAACAGCATTGCAAAAAGGTAAAGCTGTTGTAAGCGCCAACAAAAAAATGATCGCTGAACATTTTAAAGAGCTCTTACAATTGCAACAGGAAAACAATACAGCACTTTTATATGAAGCTGCCTGCTGTGCCAGTATGCCCATTGTGCGTAACCTGGAAGAATATTATGACAATGATCTTTTAAAATCCATCCGTGGGATCATCAATGGTTCAACCAATTTTATCCTGACAAAGATCCTTGAAGAACAACTTGAATTCAAAACAGCTTTATCCCTGGCCCAGCAGCTTGGTTTTGCCGAAAGCAATCCCAAACTGGATATAGGTGGCTTTGATGCTGCCAATAAACTCAGCATTCTGCTGGCGCATTCATTTGGTGTGATTGCAAAACCGGCTGAATTTATTTTCACGGGTATTGAAAACATTTCTTTGTCAGATGCCATTGTAGCCAAAGAAAAAAATAACAGCATTAAATTAGTTGCTACCGCAAAAAAATTAGAGTCGGGGAAACTGGCTGCTTTTGTTTTACCGCAGTTCGTTACCCCAAAAGATGACCTGTACCATGTGCAGAATGAGTTCAATGCGCTTACCACCGAAAGTACATTTGCTGACGCTCATTTTTTTAAAGGCAAAGGCGCCGGCGCATTTCCTACAGCATCGGCAGTGTTGAGCGATATATCTGCACTCGGCTACAATTACAGGTACGAGTATAAAAAAATATATCACCAGACCGATACAGAACTCAGCAACGATTATTATTTAAAAGTCTTTATAAGTACCGATGACCTCAGTAAAATTAATAAAGCTGATCTTGAATGGATAGAAGAATGGCACAATGATCTAAAACACAACTGGCTTGTGGCAGTTATTCATGCAGAAAAATTATATGCGACCGAGTGGTGGAAACAGCCAGGCGTTTCATTGATACTATGCCCGGATGCGATCATCGAAACCATAGCATATAAAAGAATAAGTAAGCGTAGTCTGGAACTGGCCGGTGTTGTATAATAATTTAATATTGGGTGTTTAGTAGAATTTATTCCACACTTTCTAATAGATATTTAGCCCGGAATTTCAATAATGGCTGTTTATTATTTGGATACTTGTTGGCATGATTTTAGAATCCTTTAATTTAATTAAAACATATTATTATGCAAACAAATGAAAAATTAACCGAAGTTTTAAATGGCCTTATAGAGATCAATCATGACCGTATAAATGGTTATGAAAAAGCAATTGAAGAAACGAAGGACCTGGATCTTGATCTTAGAGCTATTTTTCGCAGCATGGCCAATGACAGTAGTAGCTATGCAGCTGAACTTTCAAAATTGGTAACTGAGTTAGGCGAAACGCCTGCCGATGGTACGACCAACAGTGGTAAATTATACCGTGTGTGGATGGATGTAAAGTCAACCTTCACGGGTCACGACAGGGAGTCGGTGCTGGAATTATGCGAATTTGGCGAAGATGCAGCACAAAAGGCTTATAAAGCAGCTATAGCATCTGATGCTGAAATGAGTGCAGATATCAGGCAGTTAATTGCTGAGCAGCAGGCAAAATTAAAAACGTCGCACGACATCATAAAAAAATACAGGGACGTACATAAAGCTGTAAATGCTTAATTGTCAGTATTTTTTGTTGTTTATATAAGAAGCCCGGCTTTATTAGCCGGGCTTTCTTTTAATACTATCTAATAAAAACCAGTATGGTATAAAAACAAAAAAGCATCAAGTTGATTCTTACTTCATAATTGCTTACTCCGTAATCTTACTAACCCGATGCTTTCCGCCTGATTGGTTTCCATTTTTTCAAGACTTCTGTCTTTTAACGGACTTCGATCTTTTCAAGACTTCTATCTTTTAACGAATTTCCATCTTTCAAGACTTCTATCTTTTAACGAACTTCCATCTTTCTAAAACTTCAACCGCTCAATTGGACAATAAAGATACGTTCCATACTATCTTACTTCCAAATTATTATGCCTTATGTTTTGCACCTGTTTTACACCGGTTTAGCACATATTTATGCACATATAAAATGTCCTATAATTTAAAGGTTAAACCAACATTTATAAGGTAGTCAGCAAATGCTGCATCACCTTGTTGGTGGACTCCTGTATCAACTGTCCGCCGTTTATCTGAATCACTTTGGGTCCGGTTTCTTTTTAAAGCAAAAGGAACAGCAAGGTTGAAACTTGTTTTTTTACGAGTATAAGTTATGGCGGGTTCGCCTGATATGATATAACCCGGCCTCCTGAAACCCCGGTCACCGCCAATCAGGTCGCTTGATGGCAATCCTTCAATGCGAACACCACCTGAAAAATTGAACTTTTTATACATATAACTGGCCCCGCCACGTATCATAAAAAGATCAGGAACACTCATTACATCTGTATTGTATTTTTTTGTAGTAGCTGATGCAACACCCCCTCTTGTGGTAGATGTACCGTTTACCTCTCTCGGATTTGCCAGGTAAAAGAGGTTGGCATATACCCCTATCTTACGATTGAAATTATAAAAGCTGTTCATTTCAAAACTAATGCCCGTTCCTCCATCTCCAGGTTGTATTGACTGGTCAACAGGAGCAAGAACAGTAGAATCTGCTTTTTTATAAAAATAGTCCTGGTAATTATAGTTTCCGGTTGGTAATTTAATTCCCAGGCCTAACTGTATATTCCCCTTATATTTTTTTGCCGGATCCAGCATCCACCTGTAAACACTGATGCGTGCATCACCAATACCAAATGACCCTGTTTTATACCTTTGTGTCTGGTAATGCTCATACAATGATGTGCGGCTAAAAGCCAAAATGGGTAATGTTGCAGCAATGGACATTCTTGAATTCAGATTCCTGGTAACTGTTATATCCAGTTCATATGCGTGATTGATCACATTCGTTTTCTTCTCAACCCTTTCTTTTTGTTCTTCTGTACCTACAAAATGTTTGTAAGATTTGAAATAGCGGTTGTTAAGATTCAGTTCCCATCCTTTTGCATCAGCGGGGCG
>JBDSXS010000002.1:0-5974 GCA_039926045.1 Ferruginibacter sp. | reverse complement strand
TTGCGGAAACTGCTTTTGTTGTCCGCTTCAATAAGCATGGCTGTTTTTATTTTTGGATAATGCTTATTCATGTATTGTAAACTTCTGAAATCAAATGACTGGATGATCACCTGCTCTTCCATTTGGTTTTCTTTGATCACGCTCATCACCAGGTCCACAAATTCACCAGGCAGCGGATGATAGATATTATCGCCCTCGGGCAGGCTTTTAATTTCGATATTGTAGTAGGGAAAGGGTCGTTTTGATGTCATCATGTATTCCTTAACCGCTTTAAATACATCAGCCAAAAGCGGCTTAACTACTTTTATTTTCTCCTGTGTGGGAAAAAGTGGGTGCGGCTTCATCCCAACATCGTACCTGATGATCTCATCATAATTCATCTTGTATAGATTGTAACTCTTCAATTCATTTGGAGTTATATAACTGCCGTCGGGTTTCGTGGTAATATCGCGATTAAAGAATGGTTCATGTGAAAGCAATACTTTTTTGTCTTTGCTGATGCTGATGTCCATTTCCAGAGTGGTAACACCCAAGCTAAGCGCATTGAGCATGGCTGGTATCGTGTTTTCGGGCATTAAGCCCCTGCCACCGCGGTGAGCCTCTTTATCAAATGCTTCCGGTCCACCCAGGGCGGTATTAGTGATTGTACTGTTCACAGCGCCATTATTTTTAGTTGATGTGCATGACATGAAGATGAAACAGGCAACGAAAAAGTTTACCAGCCGGGCTGTTGTTACAGAAAATAATTGTTTCGTCATTGTTAAAAGTTAAACTCTTTGTAAAAGAAGATTTGCATTCTATGAGTAAAACAAAAGGCATGAAATAATCATGCCTAAGTGAAAAATTTTATCAATTGCGATTAGATCTCTTTTTCTTTATCTGAGTTATCATCATTCACCTCTTCTACGATATCGCCGTTTTCTGTAACTGTTAAAATTATATCAGCTTCATCAGTATCTTCCGTTTCATCGGTAATTATTTCCTCAATAAGAGTTTCTTCAATGATATCCACTTCTGTATTCTCTTCTTCCATATTATCCTCAGCCTCCTGAACATTGGTAGCTTTCACCAGTTCCTCCATCATCACTTCAGAGATCTTAGGCAGGTCTTCGGCACTGTTGATGCCAAAATAATCCATAAATGATTTTGAAGTGGCATAGATAAGCGGCTTGCCTACTGCATCCTCATTTCTTCCGGAAATGATCACCAGGTCCTTTTCAAGTAATTTCTGCACGGCATAATCACAGTTCACGCCACGGATCGATTCAATTTCACTTTTGGTAATGGGTTGCTTATAAGCAATGATGGCCAGGGTTTCCAGCGCAGCTGTAGAAAGGCGTTTTAAAAACTTATCGCCATTTAGTTGTGCAACGGTCTTGTGATATTCTTTTTTTGTAAGGAACTGCCAACCCCCACCGATCTGTCTCAGCTCAAATGCATAAAACTCTGCACTGTATTTTTCACTGATTCCTTCAATGGCTGCATCTACCTGCTCCCTGGTGGCCCGGTCTTCAATAAAAGCCAAAGCGCTGTTCACCAGTTCAAGAATTTCTTCATTGCTGAGCGGTTTATCGCTGGCAAAAATTAAAGCCTCTATGTGTGGAATGATCTCTGAAAGTTCCATGCCCCTATCCCCTAAAGGGGTATATGTTTTTGGTTAAAAAAAAATGTTCTTCCTCTTGTCCTCCGCCAACTGGCGGAGATAGGGGCCTTATCCCTGCAACGCTGCAGCACCACTTACGATCTCCGTTAATTCGGTTGTAATGGCAGCTTGTCTTGCACGGTTGTAGCTGATCTTTAACGATTTTAATAATTCGTTGGCGTTATCGCTGGCCTTATCCATCGCTGTCATACGGGCGCCATGCTCACTGGCATTGGCATCCAGGGTAGCTTTAAATAACTGGGTGTTCAAAATTTTCGGCATCAGCTCGGCGATCAGCACATCTTTACCCGGCTCAAAAATAAAGTCGGCATTTTTCTGCCCTTCTGTTTTTCCTACTTTTTGTACGGGTAAGAACTGTTCTGAAACAAAACGTTGTGTAGCTGCATTCTTAAATTCGCTGTATATCAATTCAACGGCATCTATTTCTTTATTGGCAAACGCATCCATGGCATGTTTTGCAGCTGACTGCACCTTGTCAAAGCTTAATCCTGTGAAAATATCCCAGTATTGATTAACCACTTTAAAACCTGATTTTGTAAAGCTCTCATATCCTTTTTTACCTATCGGCAAGATCTGTACTTTTCCTTTTGCAAACTGCTGGGGATATTTTTCAGCGATGACCAGTTTGGCCAGTTTGATGAGGTTACTGTTGTAACCACCGCATAAACCACGGTCGCTGGTAACCACAATGATCATTACATTTTCAACGGGGCGCTGTACAGCCAAAGCCATATTTACATCACCCTCGCTGTTGCTGACGATATTACTCAGCATTTCCTGCAATTTTTGTGCATAGGGGCGCATTTGTGTAATGGCATCCTGGGCACGGCGTAGTTTTGCCGCACTCACCATTTTCATAGCTTTTGTGATCTGCTGTGTACTCTGAACACTCTTGATCCGGTTACGAACCTCTTTTAATGCACCACTCATAGTTTATCCTCGTTAAATTAACAGTAACTGCTCCCGTTTCAAGCGGGACAGCTTTTAGGGTGGCAAAGGTAATAAAAAAGGGCTTTATACCGATATACCTTCTTTTAATTGTGAAGAATTTTCTATCGGCATTTACCAAAATCCACCACACAAAGGCCTGGCATGAATTTCAGCCACCGCACTTTCCGTAATATGAAATTCAGTTTGGTATAAAAAAGCCCTTGATCAATTATATTTATTCAGGTTTTATGCCTAAAAATTTGCCCTTGGCGCACCCATTGTTCTCATATTCATTCCAGGCTGCTGCATGGTCTTACCGGCAAATCTCTGTAACCGATAGGTGAATGTGGCTATAAAATATCTTGTGAGGCGGTTTGAGCGGGTGTCAATAATAGACGGTCCGCTTACATTACGGCTGATATTACTATTTTGGCTAAACAGATCGTATGCAGCCAGCCTGATTATTCCATTCTTCTTTTTAAAGAGTTGTTTTTCCAATGAGGCATTCATGATAGCCAGGTTCTTATTTACACCGCTGGCTAAACCCGAATTAATGGTATAGTCAAAATCATATTTCAATACCAGGGTTTTGGTAATGTTCAGGTTCATATTGCTACTCAATGTCCAGGCATTGCTGGATGTATTTTGAAAACCGGTTAAAGTTTTGCCATCAGCACTTTTGAATTTATTATCATTTAAGCTATAGCTGATTCCGGTTCCAAGCTCCAGTATCTCTTTATAGTTGTATTCAAAATTAAAGCCCTGGGTAATTATCCAGTTGTTGCCATTTATTTTATTTCGGTTAAGATTTTGTTCCAGCGAATTACCGATGATACGCACACTGTCGGTTAAACTGATATTACGATTGAAGTTTAAACTGCCGTTTACTGTTAAAACATATTTCCTGTTCTTGTATGGCTTTGAATAAGCATAAAATCCTAAAACATTGTAATAGCCATTTACATTTTCTGGGATGGAAATAACAGAACCGATACTATCACGCTTTGCGGTTTTATTTACGATCTGGTTACGGATGGTACTGAAAGTTAAATTGGTAAATATCACCTTACCGCTTACGAAATTAAAATTGTTGTAACCCAGGTTTACATTGTGGTTAATGGATGGTTTAAGGTTTGGATTACCAACCGAAGTGTTCTGTGGATTGGTAAAATCCTGCACCGGCTGCAACTGGCTAAAACTTGGCTGGGTGGCGTTTCCATTATAACTGGCATTCAATGTTTTTGTACGACTGAAATTATATGCCATCCTTGCAATAGGGAACAGATTAGCCCGCTTAATGGATCTATACGCACTGTCTTTAGTGAGCGATTTACCCTCTAAGTTTACTGGTTGTACACTGATACCCAGGGTGTAATTGTACTTTTTCTTTGTTGTTCGCAACGAGACCCCGATACGGTTGTTGTAAAAATTATTCTCATAATCGTTACTTAAAAAAGTATTCAGGGTTTTAGCCTTTGTGGCAGAATCTACATTGTATGTTTTCCGGTCGTTTCTGCCATAATTTAAATTATGTGAATAACTGAAATCGAGACTGCGATATTTATTTAAAGGTTCGGAGTAAGTGAACCGTACGCCATAATTATAATTGTTATTTTCCTGGTCAGTAAATTGAAAAGTATTTCTGCTGAAAGTAAAAGGCTGGTATTGCGTACTTAAATTGGTAACATCCTGCTCCGTATTATTTTGATTGGTGCCTAAAGTTATGCTGCTTGAAAAATTACGGCCACGCTTTCTGAATTTATGATTGTACAAAATGGTTGCAGCAAGGTTTGGCGCTTCGGAGCTGTTTAAATTTTTATTGGATCCATCCAGTGTTTTGGTGCCATCTGGCTTTTTATAATCAAAGATTGTCCTGCTGTTTGCATCGTTGCCGCTGTAATTAAAACTGGGGCTTACTTTCAGGTAATTGAAAGAATCTACCTGGTATTCTAAATTAAAAGTAAAACGATGAGAATTTCCCTTGGTTAAGGAATTCAGATCCTGGTTATTATTAATGAGTGTTGTGTTGTTGGTTTCATAACTGTTTTGCAGTTGTCTGACATTTTTATGATTGTACGAATAACTGCCGTACACACTGATCCTTTTGCTCCATTGGTCACGGTAATTAAAACCAAAAGAATTGGTTGTTGAAATGCCGCTATTGCTGCCCCCCGTAAAAGTACTTGAGTTACCACCCTGCATCATATTGTTCATTCCACCCATGCCACCCATATCACTCATGGCGTTCATGCCCGTACGCATCATACTGGTAGCACCCCTGTTGCCACCTCCCCCAAAATTGAAGAGAGAAGTGTTTGTGTTATTGCTGTTGGCCAGTACAGATATCTGCCTGTCGTTATTAAAATAATTGCCGTTAAAGGAAGCCTGGTAACGGTCCTGTGTTCCATATCCTGCGGTGGCCCTTCCAAAAAAACCTTTGTTCTTATCTTTTTTGATCTGGATATTCATCACTTTATCGGGCTCACCATCTTTAATGCCCGAAACAGTTGCCTGGTCGCCATAATCATCAATGATCTGTATCTTATCAACTATATTGGCCGGTAATTCTTTGGTTGCTGTTTTAACATCGCCTCCAAAAAAATCCTTACCATTTACTTTTACACGGCTCACTGCCTTGCCTTGTGCGGTAACATTGCCGTCTTTATCTACCTGTATGCCAGGCATTTTTTTAATAAGGTCCTCAACAACGGCACCTTCTTTTACTTTGAAAGAAGAAGCATTATACTCAACCGTGTCCTCCTTTATCACAATGGCTGCCACTTCCAGCACTACCTCGCTCAATAACCTGGCATCATGGGCCATTACAAAACTGCCCACATCAATTGTTTTTTCAACTTTGGTAACGGGTACATATTTGGCTTTGGGCCAGTAACCAAGGTGACGTATGACGATAGAAAAAGCGGAACCGGGTACAGTCTCAAACCTGAACTGGCCTTTGGAATCTGTAAATGTATAAGCGGTATCTGTTGGGTTTGATTTTATCACCAAACCGATCACCGCATTTTCAATGGGTTGCAGGGATGCAGAATCAATAAGGATCCCTTTTACCTGTGCTCTTGATGATAAGCCTAAAAAAATCACAGTAATTGTGATTAGAATTTTTCTCATAAAAGTTGAATTGCAATACGAATTTGTTCGTGTAAAAGTAATGCTACTTATGTATACCTGACAATTTAATTTGATAAGTGGTGATGATTTTTGTATTAATTAACAAAAAAGCGGCTGTTATAAATACCTGCTTGAAGATACTTAACACAACCGCTTAAAGCTGGATCAATCTTTTATTAAAACATTGCTGGCAATAATACTGTCAACAATACTCTGAGACATTTGCAACATGGTTTTGGCATTTGTACTGTC
>JBDSXS010000001.1:0-7491 GCA_039926045.1 Ferruginibacter sp. | reverse complement strand
CGGTTTCTTCGTCGGTCTTAACACGTAATGTTGGATCTTCCTCAACAAGTTTGGCTATCGCCATCCCCATCTTATCAACGTCGGCCTGTGTTTTTGGTTCAACTGCAACAGAGATAACCGGTTCAGGAAAGGTCATTGCTTCCAGTACGATCGGGTTGTCTTCGTTACAAAGTGTATCCCCGGTTTTAATATCCTTAAAACCTACAGCAGCCCCAATATCACCAGCTTCAATAAAATCAACCGGGTTTTGTTTGTTGGCATGCATCTGCATGATACGGCTGATACGCTCTTTTTTACCTGTACGGGTGTTCAGAACATAAGAACCGGAATCCAGGCGACCACTATATGCCCGGAAGAAAGCTAAACGACCCACAAAAGGATCGGTCATGATCTTAAATGCCAAAGCACTGAATGGTTCTTTAGGATCGCAATGACGCAATAACTCTTCGCCGGTATCAGGATTGGTTCCTTTTACAGCTTCAATATCCATTGGGCCAGGTAAGTAACGAACGATAGCATCCAATGCAGTTTGTACGCCTTTGTTTTTAAAAGATGAACCACACATCATCGGGATGATAGAAATATCGATCGTGGCTTTACGGATAGCTTCATGAATTTCAGCTTCGGTGATCGTGTTGGGATCATCAAAGAATTTTTCAAGTAATTTATCATCGTAATCAGCAACAGCTTCAATTAAATGTTGCCTCCATTCCTTCACTTCTTCAAGCATTTCTTCCGGAATAGGCACTTCATCAAAAGTCATACCCTGTCCGGCTTCATCCCATACAATACCTTTCATGGTGATAAGGTCAACCACCCCTTTAAAATTATCTTCAGCGCCAATTGGTAATTGTAAAGGCACAGCTTTAGCGCCCAGCATTTCTTTAATTTGTTTTACCACGTTTAAGAAGTCGGCACCGGCACGGTCCATTTTATTCACAAAACCAATGCGTGGTACTTTGTAACGATTGGCCTGGCGCCAAACAGTTTCAGACTGAGGCTCTACACCGGATACGGCACAGAACAAAGCCAGTAAACCATCCAGTACACGTAAAGAACGTTCTACCTCCACAGTAAAATCCACGTGACCCGGGGTATCAATAATGTTGAATTTGTATTGGTGTGTATCAGGTGTTTTTTTACCATTAGCCATGGGAAAGTTCCAAAAGCAGGTAGTAGCAGCACTGGTAATAGTGATACCTCTTTCCTGTTCCTGGGCCATCCAGTCCATGGTAGCGGCGCCATCATGCACCTCACCAATCTTATGATTAACACCGGTATAATATAAAATACGTTCGGTGGTGGTGGTTTTACCGGCATCAATATGAGCGGCAATTCCAAAGTTTCGTTGAAAACGTAAATCTCCCATTTTGTTTTATTTAATATTTAAGATTTTTGGTTTAATATTTTTTGTACCCGGCTTTTGAATTTCAATTAAGCTTCATTGGCGTCGCACTCTTGTACTATATTTTTTTGCTGATCTTTGCCTTTGTTAAAAGCATACCCCTGTAATTAAGAACGCTGCAAGCGAACCGGGGTTGATATTACTGTTTAGACTCTCATGGTATGCTAAATAAGTAAAGCGCCATCCAATACTGCTATACCTTTTAGCGCCGCAAAGGTAAGAAGTTTTAGGGAAAAAAGTGCAATGCTATGGGTTTTAACACTGAATTTCAATAGAAATGCCCGGGAAAATACCCGGGCACGCCTAAAACCTTCATATTCGTATCAATTTCTTTATTCTTTAATGACTTTCACGGTCTCACTCTTCCAGTCTTTTCCTTCAATTCTTACAAAATAAGCGCCTTTTGAAAGTGAAGTACTGTTGATCGACATCCGGTTATTTCCCTGTAAGATATTAACGGGCTGGCTGATCAGCTTTCTGCCATACACGTCTACCAGGGTTAAATAAGCAATGCCTTTCGCTGCTGTTGTCGTGTATAAAACCATAGTATTTACAACAAGCAGTGTTGGATACACTTCAAGTTTCTCCTGCAAACCACAACTGGTTTTCGCAAACTTGGTTTCGCTGTACCTGTACTTTCCGTCTTTATCAGTTATTTTTAACCTGTAATATCCATTACCTGCTAACTGGGGAATATTAACTGAGAAAGATCCTGAACCGGAACCTGTGAAATTGATCTTGTACACCGTAGAGAATGAAGTTCCGTTAGTGCTTTGTTCTACTTCGGTGAAATCACCATTTATTTGATTACTGAAATTCCATTGAACAACAACAGCACAGGTTATAGCCGACACGGCAAAATTAGTGATGATAATAGGTAATGGCCCCGCATCATTAACCAAAATGTATAATGTTGCACTGGCGCAGGCCTGGGGTGTTCCATTATCGCAGGTGGTATATGGAAAATCAACCGGGCCGCTAAATGCAGCTACCGGCACAAAGGTAAAACTGCCATCAGCATTTAAGGTTAATGTTCCCACTCCCGATATAGTTGTAACCTGGGCTGTAACAGTTTGAGCATTGCCTTCGGGATCTGTATCATTTAATTTTACGTTCCCGCTAACTGATATTCCCTTTTGTGTATATGCATAATCATCTGCCGCATTTGTTGCATTAACTGCCCCGGTTGCATTCACGGTAATGATCTGCTGAGCTGTTGCACACCGAACAGGACTGCCATTATCACATACCTGGTAAGTAAGCGTGTCTCTACCAGTAAAGCCCGGATTGGGTGTGTAAGTAATATCACCGGTCACCGTATTTACCGAAGTTGTACCATTAGATGGATTAACTGTTACTACTACGCTGGCGGGATTTAAACTGCAGCCCGGTTCTGTACAGTTATCATTTGAAAGCGTACTTAAGGTTACCGGTATACCAGCTTTAGTAGTGGCAATATCTGTATTTGCAACAGGTGGATTAGCGATCGCTCCATTCAATACAGTGATCTTTAATTCAGTTGTTGGGCAAGGGGGAGCCTGTCCGGGAATACAAACAGGAACCTGGTAATAGAATACGCCTTCGGTTGTACTGGTGAAAGTATAAGTACCATCCGGGTTCATTGTTATTGACCCACCCGGAGGATTGCCTCCATTTGGTACTGGTGTACCAAAGGTTGTTCCGGGCGGTACTACATCGTTGGTTTGTACATTACCCGGCATAGGTACATTTACCCAGGTTATGTTTACATCAGGATTCATGATCAGGCCGCAATTGTCATAGCCATACAGGTATGCTTTTCCTAATCCATTATTACCTGCTACAAAACCGAACAGTGTTCCAAATGTAGCGCCCAGATTAAAAATGCCGGTACTAAAATCAAGCATTGCACCAGGGGCTCCTATCAAAGCCCTAACGCCATTTGACGGCCCCCTCACATGACGGGCACCTGCCACACTATAACCTAAAAGACTGGCGGCGTTAATTCCAAATGGGACATCAGTATTGTTTTCCAAGGCCCAGAAAGTAGTAGTTTGATAAGTGCCATTAGCTTTTCCAAGAAAAATATTGACAGCACCGCCTACTGCATTAGTATTAATGATGCCTACGCCGGTAGATAATGGTTCGCCCACAATAATATCATTAATTCCATCGCAGTTCACATCCAGCATATTATCGATAGATGCGCCAAACAAGGCTGAAACATCAAGATTCTGTCCAAATAAAATGGATAATAAAGAATTGCCTCTTGGCGATGAGAAGGATTGATCGGGCAATTCCCCGGCGGAGTTAGGGGCTACATTTGTACTGGTGAACACATTCACAGTACCCGTTTTTAAACGCAATGCACCAATCACATTACTCAGTACATTACCCGAAGGAGCTCCAACCAGCACATTTCCGTTTCGTACTGCATTAGCATCCCTTACACCACGTACAGAGTACCCAAATAAATTTGCTACCGTACCAATGAGAGATGGGGTAGCTCTTAAATGAGCATAGTATGTGGTATTAACTCCTGCTCCTGTGCCCGTATATATGTAAGCACTTCCACCCAATAAATTAGTGGGGGGTACCAGGTTTGCTCCAGCAGGTGCTCCTACTATTACATCTTTTTGTCCGTCCTGGTTATAGTCTCCAAGTCCATCTACACTAAATCCGAATAGTAACCCATTTGTATTTATAACAGGAATACCTAAGAGTGCGGCAGTAGGCGCTACTAATTGAGTGGGCGTATTAGTTGCAAGATTGGTTGAATAATATACCAACGCTGTTCCCACTCTTACAGGAAGAAGTGGCAAAATGGAGGCAGCCGCATAGCCCGGCGAACCTACTATTACTTCACCCAATCCGTCTCCATTCATATCTTCAGTAGCAGCTACAGAAAAACCAAACAATGCATTGATGGCTATATTGGATGCCAATATTCCAAAAAATCCATTATCAAAAAATGCGGCACCGTTTAAAGATACAGATAGAAAAGGTGACGGATTACCTGCAGCAGAAAGATCTTCGCCTCTGAACACATATACTTTACCTGCAGTTACTGTAGCAGTAGTAGGCAAACCGCCCACAGTGGCGGTATAAGATTCTCCGGGAGCGCCAACAATTATATCATTTCTTACATTGCCCACTACATTGCCACCAGCAATACTAAATCCGAATAAAGCATTTGCAATCGGTGTTGTAGCCCGCAGAACCTTATCCGGTGTTGTAGAAGGGCCGGTAGCAGATCCGAAGTAAACAAACACTGCCCCTGCTCCTGCAATAGTTGTGGGTCCGGCTATTATATCAATACAACCCGGGGCACCTACAGCTATATCATCAAAACCATCTCCGTTTACATCACCTAATCCGGCTACGTTAAATCCATATATAGCATCAACCTGTAACTGAAAATTCGTTAATAAGGCCGGCAAAATACCATTGGCAGATGTGGTCCATTCTGCTGCGTGCGTTAACGGATCTACAGTTACCGGGTAAACAGCATTTGCATCATCAACTACCAGTACCAACTCATTTTCGCCATGTAATTCCATGGAAGCAGGAAGTAATTTTTTATCAGCATCCCAAACTTTCAGATCATCATACTTTAAAATGCTTTTGCCTGTTTGCTTATCGGTTAAAACTAACATGCCACCGGCTGAAATAGATGGTATAAGATCCCCTTTTATTTTTAATGAAACCTGCAACTTCTCATTGCCGTCAGGTTTTGAGTCAATAAGAAAATTTTGCCTCAGTCCATTTTCAGTATTTAAGTATTCTATTTTAAATCCTTCATATTTAAATAGTAAGTGATCATTCTTTGATGTTATAACCGGGGTTTGCGAAATTACACCAGCTGCACTTTGTTTTTTAATATTTAGTAATTCAATGGAAGAATTCCATTGTTTACTTTTTGCTACAGCTTCATACTGCATCGGGTAAATGGTAAACACGGTGCCTACTGCTGTAAAGGCAATTTTTTGCTTCCTGTTTGCTGCGGCATATTGATCATCAAATGTCCTGAAGAAATACTCTGATTCAGCAATGTATTGCTGCGCCTTTGCTTGCCAGCCGTGCGTTACAGGAATAGAAGATTTAGGTACAGCAGCATGCTTTAATTCATTAGTTAAAGGATTAGCGGTAAAATCTGTTTTTTGTGCAATACAACAAAGCTGAAAAATAAATAGTAATTGTAAGAAGAGTAAAGTCCTTTTCATATTGGGTAATTTAAGGTTCGATAAATGTGATTCGTAGTTTATAGTGTACAAACACCATACAAAAGACATCAATAAGTTAAAAATAAATGTCCCCTATTTAACTAAAGAAGTCTCCTAACAAGTCAAAATTGTAGCGCTTTTACTACAAGCGAGCATGAGTTTATTCTACATGAGCGTTTATTTTCTTTATTTATCTTTCAATATCCATTACAACAAAGCAATGAAATCGTACGAACATACACATGATGCCACCTCCATGCATGCTTACATGGAAGCCTTATCAGATCAGCTTAAGGCTCCCATAAAAAATAACAGTATTCAAATTCCGGAGTCTATTGGTACCGGGTTCATAAAAAATCTTTTTATTGACGAAGGTTTTTGCCTCCGGTACTATCATTTTACACTTAACCGTGACCTGGTGATAAAATGGAACACAGGGTCTGAAACAAATGAGCCCATATTTAGATTGATCTTCTTTTTAGAAGGTGTAGCAAAGGATCAGGAATCCGGTGATTTAAATAAAGGAAGTCATTTATTTGAAACAGCAAATTCCGCAATTTTATATTCAAGTGATTTTAACAGGATCAAGATTGTAAACGCTAACAGGCCAGTTAACCGAATGGTTTTTTTATTTACAAAAAAATGGCTCCAGGAGAATTTTAATGAGGCGTCTGAAAAAATAATAGATATTGTAAATGTTCTTGTTAAAAAAAGCCAACCAACCCTTATTATTGAGGACATAGACCGCAGCCACTATATTTTTGCTCATGAATTGGCAAAAGAAATGAAACAGGATTACTTTCCCCTGATCCATGTAAAGACAAAGGCCTTGATCCTCTTAAATGATTTTCTTAACAGGATCGTTTCCAGGGGTATCTCTAACATCAACATTGATCAAACTTTATACTATCCCGAGATTACAAAAGTAGAAAGCACATTAAGGCAATCCTATAACAGGCCAATGCCCAGTATAACGGAATTGGCTTCTGATTTCAACCTGAGCCCTTCTACTTTAAAAAGACATTTCAAAATTGTTTATGGAAAAAACATCCAGACCTATTACCTGGCAAATAAAATGGCTGTAGGCAAGTCGCTAATTTTATCAAAAAGTAAAACAATTTCTGAAATAGCTTTTGAGCTGGGCTATACCAAACTAAATAGTTTTTCAAAGGCATTTAAAAAACAATATGGTATCCTGCCAAAAGAGGTAAATAATAGCTGCATAATTTATAATACTTAAGTAACCGGCATAAAAAAACCTTTCGTAAACGAAAGGTTTTTTTCTAATCATATTTAATTGATACTTAAATTCTAAAGTGAGCAAAAGCCTTGTTAGCTTCAGCCATACGGTGTGTATCTTCTTTCTTTTTAAATGAAGCGCCCTCTCCTTTGCTTGCAGCAACGATCTCATTAGCTAATTTATCAGCCATGCTGCGTCCGTTTCGGTCGCGGCTGTACTTGATCATCCATTTAATGCTTAAAGATACCTTCCTGTCGGAACGAACCTCAGCAGGGATCTGGAAAGTTGCACCACCAATACGGCGGCTGCGTACCTCAACACCAGGAGTGATATTTGCCAGGGCTTTTTTCCAAACCTCGTACCCATCTTCACCTGTTTGCTTGGCAACCTTGTCCAAAGCATCGTAAAAAATGATGTAAGCACCACTTTTTTTGCCGGCCCACATCAGGTTGTTTACAAAACGTGTAACCAGTTTGTCGTTAAACTTTGGATCTGGTGCTAAAGGTATTTTTTTCGGTTGTGTCTTCCTCATTGGAACGCTGATTTATTGATTTTTAAAGATTTCGCTGAATCTTTATTAATTTTTATATTTTTTATAGTGAGATTCTGGTATTCGAAGACTCCATCAGCGGAATCAACATAAT